>PLEA01000392.1 GCA_003136335.1 Acidobacteriaceae bacterium
ATGGAATCGATGATGTGGATGAAAGCCTCGTAGCTGGAGAACAGGCCGTGGCGGCCGGTGAGGACGTAACCTTCGAACCAGCCTTCGAGCGTGTGCTCGCTTAGCATTTCCATAACGCGACCGGCGACATCAAGTTCGCCGCCGTCGGCGTCTTCGGGTTTATATTCGGCGAGCCAGGTTTTTTTCGAAGCAGCATAGATTGCTGTGAGCTTGTTCGAGGCCGTTTCGTCAGGACCGAAGACGCGGAAGGAATTCATGTTGCGGCGCATCACCTCGGCAAGAAAATGTGCGAGCACATCGGTGGGTGAAACGTAGATCGCACCGGGAGCTTTCACTTGCGCGGCATAGGCACGAAAGTCGGGAAGGTCGAGTTCTTTGCGAAGTAATCCGCCATTGGCATGAGGATTGGCGGAGATGCGGCGCGGGCCGGACGGTGCAAGCTCCTGCAGTTCAGGTACCAGGGTTCCGTTGGCGTCGAATAGCTCTTCGGGCTTGTAGCTGCGCATCCAGTCTTCCACGATTTTCAGACTCTTTTTATTCGTAGCCGGATCCGCTACGGGAACCTGATGCGCGCGCCAGGAGCCTTCTACTTTGTGGCCGTCGACCTCCTTCGGTCCGGTCCAGCCTTTCGGCGAGCGAAGTACAATCATGGGCCAGCGCGGGCGTGTGGCATCGCCAGTTGTGCGGGCGTGCTGCTGGAGAGAACGAATTTCGAGGATGCATTGTTCCAGGATAGAAGCCATTTGCTGATGCATCTTCGACGGGTCGTCGCCTTCGACGAAGTATGGTTTGTGGCCGTATCCGATCAGCAGTGACTCTAATTCTTCGTGCGGGATGCGCGCGAGGATTGTGGGATTCGCGATCTTGTAGCCGTTCAGGTGCAGTACTGGGAGGACTGTGCCGTCACGAATCGGATTCAAGAATTTGTTCGAATGCCAGGAGGTTGCGAGCGGACCGGTCTCGGCTTCGCCGTCGCCAATTGCGACGGTGACAATGAGATCAGGATTGTCGAAGGCCGCTCCGTAGGCGTGCGAGATGGAGTAGCCAAGCTCGCCACCCTCGTGAATGGAACCGGGTGTCTCCGGCGTGCAGTGCGAGCCGATGCCTCCGGGAAACGAGAATTGCCGGAAGAATCTGAGCAAGCCAGCTTCGTCGCGACTCTTGTCTGGATAAATCTCGGAGTAATGACCCTCGAGATAGGAGTTGGCGAGTGTGGCGGGCGCGCCGTGGCCGGGGCCGGAGATGTACATGACATTCAAGTCATACTTCTTGATGAGACGGTTCAGATGGACCCATATCAAAGACTGCCCGGGATCTGAGCCCCAATGACCGAGGAGGCGATTCTTGATGTGTTCCGGCTTCAGCGGTTGGCGTAGGAGAGGATTCTCGCGAAGATAGATCATCCCTACGCAGAGATAATTGCAGGCTTGCCAGTAAGCGTTGATTTTCCGCAGTTCTTCCGGGGTAAGAGGAGATGAAAGTTCGGTTGGGCTTGCCGGTCGATGTTTTTCGAGAATTGAGGATTGGGTCATCTGCGAAGGAGCCTCCAGCCTTAGAGCTTAGACTTTTTGATGCGAGAGAGTGCTCCTGGGACTTACAGAATGATTGCACTTTCCCGTGCGGCGAAGGAAAGATAATCTGCCTCAAGTTTGCTTCCCGAGTTATCCCACTTCGCTGGTCATGATAAAAAGCGGCTTCATTTCGAAGCTCTTGTAATGCGGGCGGAGGCGGTCGACGTTGTACTGCTCCTTTACGTTCACAACTTTTTTCGAGGCAGTAACTGTATCGATCGGCAGGTTGTCGTAACGGCCATTTCTGAGGACGACGAGCCGTCCGTGAATTTTGTTCAAGAGCAAATCCAGGGCTAGATTGCCATAGGCCATCGGGACGATGGAGTCGATGGCGTCGGGATCGCCGCAGCGAACCAGGTAGCCGAGTTTCTGGTGAATGATATCGATGGTTTTGCCGTGGTTGTACTTGGGGGAAAGCTCCTTCAGCTTCTCGGAGACGAGGTCGCCGATGCCGCCGAGTTTCTTGTGGCCGAAGGCGTCGGTGGTCTCGGCCTCGAAGACCATTTCTCCGCCCTGGAACATGGCTCCTTCGGAAACTAGGACGACGGAATAGTGGCTGGGGTTCTTCTGGCGGTCTGAGACCAGCAGCTCGGTAAGGCGCTCGACATCGAATTTGTGCTCGGGGATTACGCAGCGGTTCGCGGCTCCGGCCATGGTGGGCAGCATGGCAGTGAATCCGGCATAACGGCCGAAGACTTCGAGGACCAGGAAGCGTTCGTGCGAGCCGGCGCTGGTGCGCAGGCTGTTGGTCATGGAAATGGTGCGGGTGACGGCAGTGCTGAAGCCGATGCAGTAGTCGGTGCCGGGAACGTCGTTGTCCATGGTCTTTGGAATGGCGACTACTTTCATGCCTTCCTGGTAGAGACGCACGCCGTAGCTGAGCGTGTCGTCGCCGCCGATGGGAATGAGGTAGTCGACGCCGAGCCAGTCCAGGTTCTTCAGGACTTCCGCCGTGAGGTCGTTCTTTTCGGCGTTATAGGTAGACTGCAGGTGAGCCGGAACGCTGGACTTCTTCATCTTGCCGGGATTGGTGCGCGAGCTATGCAGGAAGGTACCGCCGGTGCGGCCGGTGCGGTTGACCAAGTCCTCCGACAGTGTTTGGAAGTTTTCGCTGTTGTCGTAGTCCTTTTCGCGGACCATGTCGACCAGCCCGGCCCAGCCGCGCCGGATGCCAATCACTTCGCAGCCCTCGCGCAGCGCGCGGATGGTGACGGCGCGGATGGCGGGATTCAGGCCGGGTACGTCGCCGCCACCGGTGAGGATTCCAATCACACCTTTTTTGTTTTCACGTTTGTCCTATCGTGGTGCAATTCAGCGAAGCCAGCAGAATACTAACGGATCGTTCCCATTGATTGCGATCTCGTTGCTGGCGCCGGCTCCGCAACCCGCTGCGATTTAGAGGAATCTTCTGCGCTGCCCGTGTCAAGTGTAGTCTTCTGAAACCCGGAACGCCCGNNCGCCCGTGCCAGGGCGGCTGCTGATTTGGGTGGAATCTAGTGCTACGAAGATTGTAGGGAGCCGCGCCAAACGAATTGAGCCGCTGGAATGCGCTGCCGATGAGAAATTCATGCCGAAGGATCGGCAATACATCGCTACGCGCTCTTTTTCTTGGGAACCTTCGCACCTTTTTTGCGGGCTTCGGAAAGACCGATTGCGATTGCCTGCTTGCGGCTCTTCACCCTTCCACCTTTCCCCCCGGGTCCTGACTTCAGCGTACCTGTCTTCTTTCGGTGCATCGCGCTCTTCACGCTTTTGCCGGCGGCCTTTCCGTATTTTTGTCCGCTTCCAGAAGATTTCCGTGCTGCCATGATTGACCTCCTTGAGACTTAGAGTGCCCAACAGTGCAAGAGGTTGGCGTTTGATTCCATCGCTTGCATCACGCGAATGAGCGTTGGGCGTAAAGATTTCGGAAGCAACAGCGGTCTTGGGGCGTCCATCAAAGAACTACACGTAGGAACTTTAAAAGCGAATTCCTGAAGGAGCGTTGGGGTGACTCTGCCGATTTCCAAGACGTATCCACCGATGGAGGCCGCGCCAGCTGCGAGTCTTCCGTTAGGACCGCAATGGCAATACGAGCCCAAATGGGATGGATTTCGCTGCCTGACTTTTCGCGATAAGAAAAAAATTGACCTGCAGTCCAAGTCCGGGAAGCCTCTCCCTCGATACTTTCCAGAATTAGTCGCTGCGCTGAGTCGTCTGCGAGCTACACAGTTCGTACTCGACGGCGAGATTGTGATTCCGGTAGATGGTGATCTCTCGTTTGATCAGTTGCTGATGAGGATCCATCCTTCAGCGGCACGAGTGGAAAAGTTGAGCCGGCAGACCCTTGGCGGTAATTGCCAGGCTGACGAGCAGCGTTGCCGCAACTGCGTAGCATTCACGCCACACATGTCTGTAATGAGAAGAAATAAGGACACTACAACCCATCTCATAAACCCTGTCAGCTGGCTTGATGGGGTTGGACTGGGACGTCCGTACAAAATGCTCCCGAGTGAGTAATCATCCACGTCGTGCCTAGATCCAGAGTGTCCAACAATGAAACGGTGCCCTGTTGGAAGGCCAACTCTGGTCAAACGCCATCCACTGTGATGTCTGCCCCCCGGTTTTGAAGATCGACCAGCATTCATAGACTCAAGCGACGGAGCGTTAGCTTTCACGCAGGCTATTCTTCGGCATCTGCCTGTTAGTTCTGCCAGTTTATCCCTCTTGGCTAAACCCCTAGCATGAAATAAACGGTGAACGCCCGGGATGGCGCTATTCAACCGACCGTGTGCCAATGCTCGGTCGCACTTACTGTCGCGACGCTGCGTAGCGAATTCGGCTTAGCCAACTACGAGATCGATTCGGTAAACCAGTCATTGGCGAAAAGCCGTCCCGAGGAGCGACCGGTGGAGGGTCAGTTTCAGCGGAGCCAAATGAGTTTTCATTTGAGAGTTGTGATGTCAAGCGATCCGCGCTTTTTGTCTATCGTCCGCGCTGCCGTAGGTCAGCTCGGCTTGGTCTACGGTTTGACGGAGGAGTCTTGCCGAGGAGTCACTTTGGCCGTTGACGAGGCGTTGGCGAACACGATTCGGCATGCCTACAAGAATCGGTATGACCGGGAGATCGAGTTGAGCTGCCAAGCTGGTGCCGATCACCTGGAGTTCACGCTCGTCGACTCGGGCGAACCAGCAGACTCGGCCAGGATCTGCGCAAAGCCCTTGGATGAGGTCTCACTGAGCGGGCGGGGAACGCACTTGATCAAGGCGACCATGGATGAGATGCATTACGAGAAAGTCCCCAGAGGAAATCAACTAAGACTCATCAAGCATCTTCCCGCTGCCAAGGTGACTGTCGAGGGAGAGTCATCGCCGCCGTGAAGGTGACCGTCGGCGGAGGGGACTGGCGTTCCACGAAGATCGAGAGGCCAGTGAAGCAAATGGTTCCTAAACCGATGTAGGAGGGATGGACATGCAAAGACAGATGGCGTCTTCGATCCGTATTGAAAAGGGAACCACGATCGTGGATGTGGTAGGTCAAATTGACCTTGGCAACTCACCGACTTTGCGCAAGACGCTGTTGGAGTCCTTGAAAGGGACGGATCGAGTGGCCGTAAATTTGATGGCGGTCAAATACATTGACAGCTCCGGGATCGCCTCGCTGTTGGAGGTACTCAAAGAGGCACGCCAATCCAAGAAGAGGTTTGTCCTATTTGGTTTGACCAAGGCTGTTAGTCAAGTGTTACAGCTAACGCGCCTGACCGGGGTTTTTGAAATACGCGAAAACGAAGAGCAGGCCCTCGCCGCTTGAATCCTTTTTTCGAAGACAGGCCTTCGTCGAAGCGTGCTTCAGAACAAGGCGGAAGCGATTCATGGGAAGGGGAACCGTCGGCGTGAAAGCGTCGGAAAAAATTGCAGTCGTGCCGGGCTTGGTCGGCCTCTGGACGCTGGACGGGCTCGCCTATGTTGGTGGCTTGGCGACGCTCGCTGGCCAGTCTGCCTATTTCACATTCGTGGGTCCTCTCAGGGGCCAGCGCCTGCGACCCTATCGGGCTATCCATCAGGCCATGGCGGTGGGCGTCGGAGCTATACCCATCGTCTCGCTGATCACATTCTTTGTGGGCTTGATCATGGCCCTGCAGAGTGCATATGAGCTGCGGAAGTTTGGAGCAATGCAGTTCCTGGCCAGCGCTGTAGCCCTTTCGATTCTTCGAGAACTTGGACCACTGCTGACGGCGATCGTGGTGATCGGTCGTTCGGGGTCCGCTTTTGCCGCGGAAATCGGGACCAAAAAGGTAACCGAGGAGCTAGATGCCCTGAAAACCATGGCTTTCGATCCAGTTGCCTTTCTAGTCGCGCCCAAGTTTCTGGCCATGCTGGTGATGATGCCTTGCCTCACAATCTGGGCTGACTTCATGGGGGTTGTGGGCGGAAGTATTTTCGGCGTCGCCGGTGCGAATTTTACATTCCTCTCGTATTTTCAAGCGACTCGCGATGCCATCGTCTCGGGTGACATATATACGGGCCTGATAAAGAGTGTCTTGTTCGCCTTGGTCATTACGGCCGTGGGTTGCAAGGAAGGGTTCTCAACCGGCCCGGGCGCGGAAGAGGTTGGACGCTCGACGACGGCGGCGGTCGTCACCTCGATTGCACTCGTGGTCCTTGTCGATCTGGTGTTCACAGCCTTGTTCTATTTTATGAACACGCCTTAGCAGAGGAATTTGCGCATGATGCCGGAGTATCGGACGACTGTGAAATTCGAACCGCGAGCGGATGCTGAGCGGTCGGCAAACTGGGCCGCGGCCGTAGGTAGGGAAACATGAATGACTCCGACGCTACGCCCGCCATTTCGGTGGTCAATCTGCGCGTGACCTACGGGGAGCGCGAGATCCTTCATGGCGTTAGCTTTGACGTTCGGCGCGGCGAGACCATGGTGATCTTGGGGGGATCGGGCTCGGGAAAGAGCACGTTATTGAAAACGCTAGTTGGATTGGAGAGGCCGAGCCAGGGCGAGGTGTGGATCAATGGCATTAACACCGCCCACATTTCGGAGCGAGAAATGGACTCGATTCGAAAGAGGATCGGCATGTCATTTCAAGGCTCAGCCCTGTTTGGTTCTCTGACAGTTGGCGAAAACGTTGCATTGCCCTTACGCGAGCATACCAATCTTGAAGATTCCACGATTGAGGTCATGGTGCGGATCAAGCTCGGACAAGTTGGCTTGGGGAATTTTCACGACTATATGCCCTCGCAACTCAGCGGAGGAATGAAAAAGCGTGCCGCCGTCGCCCGTGCCTTGGCCATGGATCCCGAGATCCTGTTTTTTGATGAACCGTCAGCGGGGCTTGACCCCATCATCGCAGCGGGACTCGACGAACTGATCGTAAACCTGAAGAAGGCTTACGCCATCACCATAGTGGTGGTCACGCACGAATTAGCCAGTGCTTTTCTGATCGCTGACCGTATGGTCTTGATCGACCGAGGCCACGTCGTTGCGCTGGGAACCAAGGACGAGCTACAAGCGAGCATCCATCCACGTGTGCGCCAGTTCCTGGACCGGGTTCCGGAGCCTGAAGTGACTGAAGAACCGGACTATCTGCAAATGCTAACCGAGGACCGGAAGGCCACGAACGGTTGAGAACTCGGAGCTTTTCAAGAGGGTTCTATGAATAGCAAGCGCGAACAGGTTTGGGTGGGACTCTTTGTATTGATTGCCGCAGCTTTGCTGATCGGGACGGTCTTGGCCGTGGCCGCGGCATTCAGCGGAGGCGAGATTGCCCACCATTCATATTTCAAATCTGCAGGCGGCCTCTTGCCGGGCGCCACGGTCCGCTATGGAGGCATGAAGGCCGGCAGGGTCGATGCCGTGCGCGTGGATCCTCAGGACTCGACCCGCATAGAGATCGACTTCACCGTAGCGCGTAGCGTTCCTGTGAAGACCGACAGCGTCGCAAAGATTACCAGCCTTGGGGCTCTCGACGAGAACTATGTGGAGTTAGGAACCGGTACAAAGGCTGCCTCCCTTGCTGCTCCGGGCAGCGAGGTGAAGGGAGCGGAAACCGTCGGAATCGGCGCGATCGGCGATATGGTGGGCAACCTAGCCCCGGTTGCGCAGGAGGTTCTGCAGAATCTGAACCGACGTCTGACGGAAATACAGGTTACTCTGAACCGCGTCAACGATCTGCTGAATGACAAGAACCGCGCGAGCGTCAGCAACGGACTAGGCAACCTGAACTCGATGCTTGCTGAGGATCGTCCGAAGGTTTCAGCGAGCTTAACGAATATGCAGGCGGCGAGCGCCAAGATCGTACCCTTGCTCGACGACCTTAAGACAACTACAAATCAAGCGAACCTTGTCCTGTCACACATTGACCCGCTTGCGGTGGAGAATCGCCAGGATATCCATACTGTCGTTGTCGAGTTGAAGCAGACCTTACTCACGGCTTCATCTCTCATGGACCAGCTCAAGAATACGGCGGACTTCAACGCCGACAACATCGACGAAATGTTGGTGGACCTCCGCGTCACAACCGACAACATAAAACAGCTGACGGACACGGTGAAGGCCAGGCCTTCGATGCTCCTTCGTGGAAACACTGTAACCGATCGCCAACCCGGCGACAAAGAGAGGTAGGGCTCCAGCACCGGAACGGACAATCGACACTGTGATTGGGTTCGATTGCGATGGGCGTGCAGAAGAAGTCTCAGCGAAACGGAATGATCAATTTCAAGGCCCTTAAGTTTGTCTTAAGAGCCCACGGAAGAGGTGATTTATGTATCGAACTACCGGTCGCATTTTGGTCTCATTGCTCGTCTTGGGACTAACTGGGTGCGGGGCTAGTCGTCCCATTAGGTATTACACGTTCCAAGTCCCGGTAGCTCCCAGTCCTGCGACCGACACGCACCTTGTGTCTCTGTTGGTGGGAAGCATCGGCGGACCGGAGATCTTTAAGGACACGCCGATTGCATATCGCATCGGCACCAATGAGGTTGGAACGTACCAGTACAGTCGTTGGGCTGAGCCGCCGGTCGAAATGCTCAAAAGCAAGTTGATTCGGATGCTTCGTGCCTCAGGTCAATACCAGTCCGTTAGCGGATTGGGGAGCACGGCTGAAGGACAATTCGTGGTCCGGGGCAGGCTCTACGAGTTCGAAGAAGTCGACAGCGGGAGCATCGGCGGACAGGTGTCCATGGAGTTTGAGCTTTATGACCGAAAGTCTGGCAAGGTCGTATGGTCGCATTCCTATTCCCGAAATGAACCGGTGGAAGGCAAAAGCATTTCAGCAGTAGTTACCGCGCTGGATATCAATCTTGACCGCGGACTGAAAGAGGTTGCCGCTGGGCTCGGCCAGTATTTTTCCGTAGCCCTGGCCAAGACCTATTGAGGACATTTCAATGGTGCGCAAACATATCAAGCACAGAGTGCGAGCGAACGAACAGCTCTTCCGCTCGATTTTTGACAATGCTCAGATCGGGATCAGTTTCTTCAGCATCGATGGTCGAGTGGCCTTTTTCAACCGCGCCTGTCAAGAGATGTTGGGTTGCACCGAGGAGGAGCTGGTGGCTGTCGCGAGCAATCCCTGTGATCGCGGATGCGACTTTTCATGAAGCTCGTGTTGTTGACCGTGATCGCAGTATGCCATCTGCAGTCGCTCCGCGCTCAGGACCTATCGCCGCGGGCCTATGTCATCACTCCCGTCCATTCGAATGCGGTTATCTTGACCTGGTCTTTTTACGACGGCAGTATTCTGTTCAATGGTACAGCTCCGATTACCGGCGCCACGGGGAGATACAACGTATCAATCTTCAGCTACTATCACTCGTTCAGTTTCTTTGGCCGATCCGCTAACGTCACCGGCTCGCTCCCTTATGCACTAGGGAATTTCCAGGGAACGGTGATGGGCGCGGGAACACAGCTTTACCGCTCCGGCCTAGTGGATTCAGCCTTTCGGCTCTCGGTGAACCTCAAGGGCGGTCCGGCCATGCCGGTGCAGAAATTTGTGAAATGGCAGCAGAAGATACTGCTGGGCGTGAGTCTCAAAGTGGTGGCTCCTACGGGTCAGTACGATCCGACGAAACTGATCAATTGGGGAGCCAACCGCTGGGCCTTCAAACCGGAATTTGGCTATTCCGAACGCTGGGGTCATTGGGTGCTCGATGGGTACTCGGGGGTTTGGTTCTTCACGAAGAATCCGGAGTTTTTTTCCCACAACGCTTTCTTCCCCGGCACGCAGTCCCAATCGCAGAAGCCTATCGGCGCGTTCGAAGGCCATCTCAGTTACGATGTCAAACCTCACCTCTGGTTTTCTCTCGACGGCAATTATTGGTTCGGCGGGAAAACAAGTTTGAACGGCGTAGAAAATTCGTTGACTCAAGAGAAGAGCTCACGCATCGGAGGGACGGCCTCAATCCCCGTGAGTAAGCACCAGTCTCTGAAGTTTAGCTACAACAATGGGGACTACATCCGGTATGGCGGAAACTACCAAAGCGTCTCAGTGGGTTGGCAGTACTCTTGGCTGGGTAGACCGAAATAACCCTCTCACTAACAAGCTGATAGATCTGGTCGTTCGCAGGCGACCCTTCGCAAACATTGCTCTCGCTATGAAGCGACCGCATCTTGCGTGGCCGTAAGGGAACAAGCAGGAGGGTGGTCGCACTCACGCTCAATCTCTGCAGGCTCTGATCCCGCATCCGCGCACGATTGACCGCAATATGTTTCTCCTGCCGGTACCACGCAACGGCAGGTAGATGGGCACAGGTTTTCGGCCTGGTATCCGTGGATGCCATGCAAGAGTTCCGTATCCAGAGCTCATCGTATGCGCCGGAATTTGGCCACACCCCTGGGGCCCAGATCTCGATTGTCACGAAATCCGGCACCAATCAATTCCACGGCACTGCGTTCGATTATTTGCGGGCACTCGCGATGGCGCCGTGCGTGCCATGTCTTAGATAGAGTTGATTGTTCCGTATTTCGCTGTATTGTCCGCGGGATGGTGCGGCTCGTGTAATCAGAGTCACGCCGCCCCGTTTGCTGGATACGCGGACTGTTCGATATGAGGGACAAGATTAATGTCTGAGCCGAAGAAACCCCGCAAAGCGCAACCCGACAAGGCTGACAAGTTGCAAGAGCTCGTGCCTCCCGGAAGAGAGCGAGTCAATCGTAAACGTCAGAGGAAGCACACGGTTGACGGGTTGTGTAAAGTTGAGACTACGACAAATTAGGCCAAGGGAGGTATTCCGTCGCTGTGCCTTACCCCCGCACTGACAAACTGGCCACCCTGCAGAACGACTTCCACGGCACGCAAAAGCTCCCTATTTGCATCGACCTTGAGAACGTATCCACTCGCTCCATCGCTTAAAACCGCTCGTGCCACATCTGCATCGTTGTTCTGAGTTACAACGAGTATTTTCGCGGCCGGAACGACCATGGATATTCGGCGGGAAACGTCAATTCCATTCAACGTTGGCAGGCCGATGTCCAGCAGAATTAAGTCCGGTTTCAATTCTTCGGCTTTCTGAACTGCTTCTAATCCGTCTGACGCCTCGCCGATGACCTGCAATTCCGGTCGTTCTTGCAGCGTCGAACAGACGAATCGCCGGAATGGTTCGTAATCATCGACCACGAGAACGCGTACCTGCGGAGGGGTATTCTCAGTCATAGCGGCTCCTGCCGGATCAAAATGCTGTCTTGATTTTGCAAGGAACCGTCACCTCAGGTATGCCGCGGAAGGATGCTAGATGAGACGCCTTAAGTCTAACCCTTTCTTGGCCAGTGTGTTGGAAAAAACTCTTGCTGCCACCGAGCAAAACAGCGATTTCGGCACCCTGCTGGAGGCATGAGTCTAAGTTCCGCGAGTCCGCCTCTCTTACCCGGCCGCCCGCATGGAATCGCTGCCCGAACCGAGAGGCACGCAAGCGTGAATCGTTGTACCACGCTTGGGTTGCGATTCGATTGAAAGCGTTCCCTTCACCAGTTTCAGCCGCTCCTCCATGCTGATGAGGCCAAGCCCTCGATTCTCCTTTGCCACTTCGCTGTCAAAGCCTGCGCCGGAGTCGCTAACCGCGAGATGCATCTCATCCGACGTACCCCACAATCCTACTTCGACGTTTCGTACCCCACTGTGTTTTGCCGAATTGTGGAGGGCCTCTTGCAGGACTCGGAAGAGGCAAAGAGAAATGTCCGGCGACAAAGGACTGGGCAAATCGTGTATTTTGAAGTCGATCTCCAGATTCTGCTGCTCGCCAAATTCTTTGCAGAAGCCTCTCATGGCGGCAGCTAAGCCCAGATATTCCAGCTTTGACGAGTGCAACTCGTGCGACAAGGATTGAATATCGGTCGCTATCTGGGAGGTCTGTTTCTGTAGTTCACCCATACCGCTACGGACTTCCACAGGCAAATCAGGAGAGTTTTCTTGGAGTCGTTCTAACTCGATTGTAAACATTGCAAGACGTTGACCGATGTCGTCGTGAAGCTCTCTGGCGATCCGGGCGCGCTCCTGCTCCTGTGCCTCAATCAACTTGTGGCTCACGTTTACGAGGGCCGCTTCCGCTAGCTTGTGATCATTGATATCGATACACGAGCCGATGTAACCGACAAAAGAGCATTCCTGATTAAATCTCGGCACCCCAATGTCGAGAACCCATCGATATTCCCCATCGTGCCGACGGAGCCGATACTCCATTCTGAACTCCTCACGTCGATCAAACGTCTGCGTATACGTATCCATGCATCTCCGCAAATCCTCGGAGTGAACCCCCTCCGCCCAGCCGTTCCCAATCTCGAGGTCGACAGATCGCCCGGTGAAGTCCAGCCACGGTTTGTTGAAGTAGGTGCAGAGCTTATCGGAACCCGCCATCCAGATCAGCACTGGAGCGGTATTGGCGACCAGCCGGAACCGTCCTTCACTTTCGCGCACAACAGCTTCCGCAAGCTTGAGGTCAGCCATTGCACGTTTACGGGTCAAAGCGTTCGATAATATCTCTGCCAATACCCTGAGCTGCTTTACGAGATCCTCGGTCCACACTACTCGGTGCTTCGTGCTGACCAACGACATGGCACCAATGAGCTCGCCGCCTATCTTTAACGGAATCGACGCTGCCGACTCTAGGCCCCTCTTCCGGAAGCGCGCCCTTTCGACCGACGCCTCTTCAGGCAACTCGTTCGAATCGGAAGCTAGCACCGCTTCCCCACGCAGGAAGTGGTTCGCCCACCAGGGCACTTCGTTTACGGTTACGACTGTGGGAGCAGGGCTGATCCCTTCACGGGTCCAGGAGAAGCTCGCCGTCAAATCTGTCCTGTTTGGAGAAAACTCGTAGAGTGTAATTCCCTCAATATTGAGAAACTCTGCAATCCGCCCGAGACCGTTCTCTATATTCGAGTCGACCTGCTCCTCAGGCAGGTTAATAAAGGTGGTCGACAGATCGGAAAGCAGACTTTCGAACGCTAGCCTTTCGACAAGGGATTCCTCGACCTTTCTCCTTTTCGCCCGTTGCCACAAGAGCCCGAAAATGAGGAGTGCCTCTACAAGGCAGAGGCAAACGAAGGCAACGATGTACTGCTTGTAGCGTTGCCACGCGCTCAAGTCGCGGTAAAGAACAACGGATCCTGGTGGCAACTCTTTCTCAGGGATGTGCCAGCGCCGTAGCTGATTCCAATCGAAAACGTATTCCAAAGGAGGCGCGCCGGGCACGTTCGCCTGGCTGAGCTTTTCTCCGTCTAAAATCCTTTTCACCAGTCCGGCGGCCTGCCGGCCCAAATCCTCCATCGTGAACATATATCCACCCACGATGCCAAAGCCGATGTGAGTGCTGTAAGAGCCGTACATTGGGGCAGTGGACGCGTCTGCCATCCGGCGCAGAACCTTACGTGGGATATATGTCCTGCCGATACCGTCCCGAAGGAGACCCGGCGAGTAGACGATACTGTTGGGGGAGAGACGGGAGAGTTCCCGCAGTACATCATCCAAAGGCAGTCCATTTAGATAGCGAATGGGGACGGAAGTTCGCAGGTGGGGAAGATCACTTCGCAACGTAGCTTCCCACATGCGATCGAATTCTGATGCGCCCGTTACAATGACGATCTCGCGCGCATCCGGTTGTAACCGTAGAGCGAGCTCGATGGTTGGCAGGGGCTCGATCTCGATCGGCACCCCGACGAAATTTGGCGGTAGAGTCTGGGCTTGAAAGGTTTCACGACTGACACCGCAGAGGACAACCGGTATTCCGGTGAAAAGATCGGCTTGATGACGGCGCAGGAACTGAAATATCAAAGGTCCATTAGCGACTATTACATCAAGGTGCTGGCCGGCGTATTTGTTACGGAAAAAATCGCTTACCAGCTTGTCGTAGGTGGAACTGCCGAAACGAGAGAGGTCGAGAAACTCACTCAGATAGGTAGGTGGGTCTTCCGTTCCCAGAGCGAGGGTATCCCGCAAAGCCGTATCTATCGCTATATTGGCTGGCAGCAGGCGTTCGTCAGAATATATCGTTAGGACGGTTTTTGACGGCTCCGTTGCACCAAGGGCTAAAGCTGATAGCAGAGCCAGGGAAACCAGCACTCGCATGCATGCAGTAAGGGGACGCCAATATGTCGGCGGTCTTATTCTGTTGGCCCGACCGGTCATTATTCTTACCTGCCCACCGCCAAGAAAGCGAACCAAAGAGCCGTAGCAAGAACGGCCTGCGCACGCTGTGCACCAGGATGTCGAGCACATTTCCTGCCCGTTCTGTGGGCGCAAGTATACTCCAGATAAAGGACGCCAACTGCTATCGCGACTCTTAAAAGCTGAACTTTATGACCAGTTGGCCGATCCGCGAGTTGACTGCCGTGCTGCCGATAACACCAAACGTTGGGGAACCGAATTCCGTATCGGGATTCGCGAACTGCGGATGGTTCAGCATGTTGAAAAACTCAGCCCGAAATAGGAGAGCGGATCTGTCCCGCGGCCACGCAATCCCCATCGTTTTCGATAGTGCAAAATCGACGTTCGCCTGACCAGGTCCGTTAACGATCCCCGTGCCACTGTCGCCGAATGCAGTGCCGAGGCCGTCGGCTCCTATCACTGGTGGGGTGGTAAAACAGGCAGAATTGAAATAACGGTTTAGCTTAGAGTCCACGCTGCCCGGTGTCACGAGCTGGCTGTTCATACAGCCTGCAGCCAATTGGGCGCGATCACCCGTAATTCCAAAAACGTTGGTCGCATTGGTGTAAGAGAACGTAAGCGCCGTCCCGGACTGAACCGTAACCACACTCGCCAAGGCCCAGCCTCCGAACAATGAACGTTTGACGTCCCTCTCTGGAGATGGCAGCGAGTAGGTCGCGCTGAATACAAACCGGTGCGTGCGATCAAAGCTTGCACGTCCCCAACGCTGGCGGGGCGAGTTCTGATCGCCAAGAGTATCTGTATTGCCAGCGGAAGTACCGTTGATGTTGGCTCCATCCGTGTCCAACGTCTTCGAGAATGTATAGGAAGCCAAGAACTGGAGCCCCTGGCTCAATCGTTTCGTTAGACTAACCTCGAGGCCGTTGTACCAGGAGCTTCCTTCCGACTCCGTTGCGAAAAGCAATTCGGAGGGCACGCCCTGAATCGGGACTCTGAGTGGGATGTTGGCCACCGTATCTGTGGTCTGACCGCGAATTGGCTGCGTGGAGGACGCGGCAAGTGCCTGGTTCGCGGAGCGCGTGCGTAGTAAGTGGGTGCCTCGAGTACCAACGTAGCCTACCTCCAGAAGCCAATTCGTACGCAACTCTGCCTGAATATTAAGGCCGAACTGCTGAATCACTGAAGGACGGAAGTCGGGCGAGACTGTGACCATTGGTACCTCGGTCGTGGGTGAGTACGCCGGAAACTGGGGGAATGAAGCCCCGGTCGGGAACGGCTGCGGAAATGGAGTTTGGAGTGTCGCAGTAGCATCAGCAGTTCCTATCTCCTCTCTGAGAACAGAAAATGGTGGGGCTAAAACGGTAGGAGAGAAGGACTGTCCGGTTGGGCGCGAAAAATAAATTCCGTAACCGCCTCTCAACAAGAACGAGGAAGGGCGGGGAAATATCCGCCATGAAAAACCCAGTCGAGGAGCCCATGAGTTTTGCCCGGCAGCGTTGGTTGCAAATGGGTTGTCTACACGTGTAGCCCCTGGAGGGATCGTGCCCTGAAAGTTGGAAGCGACGACATAACCCGCTAAAGTTCCCGCTGGAGGAGGGTTTGGTTCGGCTTTGGTTGTATCGAAGTTTGAGTTCCTGCCCAAATTGTCTGCGAACTGACCCAGACGCTCGTAGCGCAGCCCCAGATTTAGTGTCAGCGACTTGCCGATTCTATAGTCGTCCTGTCCGAACGCCGAGCCCTCCCAGGCCCTGTATTCGCGATCCAGCAGACCGAAATCATCGGCCGAAGCAAACACATTGCTGAAAGTTCCGGTGCCATTGTCGGCTGCGTTGAGTCCCAGCATGAAGTCGGGCCAGCTCAGAAACTGCAAAAATGACCCAAGCCCTACGATATTGAGATTGTCTTGCACCCGGGTCACCGATCCGCCAAACCGCAGAGTATGTTTGCCGTGGACAAGACCAACATTGTCAATCAGTACGAAACTGTTTTGCGTAATCGTGCGCGGAAACGCAGACGCCAGGCTGGCGGAGCCAAGAATGTTCAAGCTGGGTAGTTCGTTTTCTGCATTCATTTCGCCTTCTGCTACGCCGATAGCCGACCATTTGAAGGGAGCCTTGGATACCGTGCTCGTCTTTAAGCGGACATAACCGATGCGCGCCTCATTGAGCCAACTGCTATTGGGGGTGTATGTGTGGGAAAGAGACAAAACTCGGGGCCCGGAGTTGCTCACACCGCCCAACCCGGGAATGTTCCCAACCATATTTATCGCATTCCCTGGAAAGGTCACCAATTGATTCCCGTCTGCAAAAAAGAAACGAGCTGTGATTCTGCTCATCTGCGAACCTACGTAGTCTAGGTTCGTAAGGAACTGGTCCTCATCGAAATGGCAAGGCTGAGTGAGAAACGAGAAACCTTGTGCGGCGAACGGCTTCGTGGGGTCGAGGGTTTGTGGCGTTAGAATCAGGAAAGTTCCGTCGGGAAGTTTGAAGTTTAAGAGCGCCATAGCGACCGGGTTGATGTTCGATCCATCTGATTTGACTGCCGCTCCTCCAAGGGCACCCGTCATACCAGCGAAGAGCTTCCCCATTGCAGCACGCGATCTGTCGTTGGTCAGCGGTGGCGTACTCAGGCTTGCAGTACATCCAGTCCTCGCCTGGCCAGCAGCGATGCCGTTGACCTGACGCGTCCCCTGGTACGATCCAAAGAAGAGCACCTTATCCTTCTTGATTGGCCCTCCAATGTCGAATCCAAACTGGTTCTGTTTCAAACTCGGCCGTTGCTGACCTGTTCGGTTCGCGAAGAAGTCATTCGCATTCAAAACATCATTACGGATGAATTCAAACAGGTCGCCGTGATATGCATTGCTGCCCGTTCTTGTAATTAGGCTAATGTTGGCTCCTGCGTAGCGTCCATACGAGGCATCGTAAAGAGCAGTTTGGACCTTGAACTCTTGGATGGCGTCAGGGTTTGGAATCGGCACGCCGCCACTTGCCGCTCCGGTCCCCTGCACATCACTAACGCTTAAACCATCTATCTGGAAGTTGTTGTCGTAAGAACGAGCGCCATGGACAAATATCCCATCGTTCGATTTGTCGATTTGCGACAGACCTTCCCCGCCAAGGCCCAGCTCACCTGCGTTGTTTACGCCTGTCGTAACTCCTGGCGACAGGCCGACGATCTGCGTGAAATTCCTGGTGACGAGCGGGAGATTGCTGACAGCTGTCTGATTGACGACGCGCCCCAGTGCCGCCGACTCGGTCTGAAGCATGGAAGGTGCGGAGACCACGTCGGCGCGTTCATGAATGGTTGCGAGCCGAAGGTACAGGTTCAGACGAACGGTTTCTGTTACCGGGATACTCGTGTCAGGGCGGCGGAACGAAGCATAGCCTGCCTTTTCAACTTGAATTTCATAGGCTCCTGGTGAAAGCAGAGGGAAGACGAAATCGCCGGTCTTGTCTGAAGTTGTCGATTGAGTGGAGTTAGTCCTCTGGTCGATGAGCAAAAGGCTCGCTCCTGGGAGCACCGCACCCGTGGGGTCAAAAATGGTGCCAATCAGTGCGCCAGTCGAAGCCGTCTGACAAAAGGCGCTTCCAGTAAAGATCGCAATGGCAATAAGGATGATGAGAGGGGTCACACCGTAAGCACGAAGGCGCCGAAAATTATCGCTCAAGCTTCGGCGGACAAACATCATTACAGCACTCCAACCTTGCACCACGCTTATCTTGCAGAATTCTACCGGCTCAGCCAAACCATATTCATGCAGCGACGCTCATGGAGACGAGTATCCCGCGCGAGTGGCATCGAGCGAGTCGGCGATCCGAGCTTGACATCTTCCGCCTTGTAGACCAGACCCATGCCACCACCGCCAAGGTTTTCGATAACGCGGTAGTGCGAGATGCTTTCGCCGATCATTCGGGAGATGCCCAGCTTTCCGGTCGCTTCATCTTACGAACGCGTCATCCGCTAGTCAACGATGCGGCTGGGATGGTCACGTGGAACCCGGAACACTTGGCCTTGGAGCCAAACCCGTCGCTTGAGTCTATGAATGCTGGGCGATCCACGCAGCGGGAGTAAGGTCTGGGAGGCGCCGGATCGGGAGATCGGCAAAGCCGGGGAGAACCGCTGCCAAATAATCGCGCACCGGGAGTTTCAACCTGCGGCAGCTTTCCACAACCGAGAGAATCGCCGCAATTTTAGGTCCCGCCTTTTGGCTGCCGATGTGTATCCAGTTCTTCCGGCCTAGAGCCACGGGACGCATTGAATTTTCCGCAAGGTTATTGCTCAGCTCAAGTTCTGGATATTCCAGGAATCGTGTAAGTTTCCTCCACAGCGTGAGGGCGTAGTGGCAGGCCTTGCTTAGTGCGCTGGAGGGCAATGCAACGGACTGTGCTGCCTCGATCTTGCTACGGATATCATCCAGGAGAGGCTTGGCTCTTTCCTGACGCAGAGCATGACGCCCAGTCAGGCCAATTACTCTGCGGCGAGCTTCCGCGTCGACAACAAACAGTTCGTCCATCCGCGTCACAATCAGAGTCGCAACCGAGTCTCGTGGATTCAGCTGCACCGCCTCGAAAAACTGTCTTCTAGCATGAGCCCAACAAGCGGCATGTACCATTCTTGGTCCACCGATCTGGTCATACGCCGCATATCCATCCGTTTGCAGAATGCCTTCGAACTTTCCCAGGAACTGCTTCGGTCCATCGCGTCCACGGCCTAGACGGAAATCGAACACCACGCATCCTCGGGGTCGGCCGTACTGCCACAAATAGGCTTGGTGGTTCTTTCCTCGGCCCTCGTGCATCTGTACATCGACCGGGCTTTCATCGGCCTGTATGTAAGTTCCGCTAGTCAGCTCTCGCCTCATCGCGGCGACCATAGGGATCAGCAACTCGCCCACTTTGAGGACCCAGCCGTCGAGCGTCGCGCGGCTGATTTCCAAGCCGATATCTCGTTCCAGAATCATGCTCTGCCGATGCAGCGGCGTATGATTGCAATATTTGCTGATGACCGTGTCGATGACGATCCGGTCACTCGCCAAGCACTTTTCGATGATGCGTCGTGGCAGTGGCGCCGCGACTACTCCGAGTTCCTCACATCTCCGGCAAGCCCGTTTCTCGCGTTTCGTGACCAGCACGAAGTACTTCGCCGGCTCCACATCCAACTGGGAACTCTCCTCGTAGCCGATCACAACGGTTTCTTTGCCGCAGCGCCTACACACGCGCTGACCCGGCGCGCAAGGCAGAATCCGCTCTACGCGAGGGAGATTCGCAGGCAACTCCTGGCGCCCTGGATGTTTACGGGATGTCTTTGTCGAATGCCGCGCGGGCGCTTGCTCACCCTCCGCCTGCACTATTACTTCACGGACGACTGGCTCAGGTTCGAACAATTGCATTTGCGCCTGCGAGAGTTTTTCGCCGACTGCTCCATACTTCTCGATCCGCAACAGTCGCAGACGCTCTTCCAGCACACGAATCTTCAACTCCGCAAACTGCAGCCTGCTCTTCAGTTGTGCGATGAGTTCCAGATCGGCTGGCGCAGAAGGAATGGGAGTTTCACTCACGATGGGTTACTGATTTACCAGAGTCGATCGAAACGTTCAAGCAAACTTATGCAGCACCCTCTGGTGGAGCTTTCCGGTACCACCGCTTGTGCTTGGTTTTAGCCAGATCGATGCCACCCAGTAATAAGGAGAGCTCTTCGTGACTCAGGACGACCTTGCCCTGCGCATCGCCGGATTGCGGCCAGGTGAAGCGCCCTTTCTCTAACCTCTTGGCACAGACCCAGAGTCCGCTTCCATCCCAGACGAGGACCTTCAACCGATTGCGCTGGGCGTTGCAGAACAGAAACAGGTGCCCACTAAGAGGATCACACGACAATCGATCCCGCACGAGACCGTAGAGCCCTTCGAACCCCTTGCGCATGTCGGTGACTCCGGCGGCCAGATAGATCCGCGTGGCTGGACCCAAGCCAAACACGGCTTACACCCGCTCCAGTGCGCTCACCAGGCGCTCGAACGTATTCTTATCAAAATCAGGATGTACCTCGATCCGGCGCCCGCCCGACAAGACCACGGCCAGCCCACAACTCGGTTCGTGCTGCGTCGGCGATTTCCTGGCTACCAACTCCACCGGCACCAACCGGNNGCTGCTCACAAACTCCGCCACTAGCCGCTGAACCGCAGCTCCTGTCCGTCGCTTGGGTGCTGACAACCTGTTTTCTACAGTCATCCAGCTACTTCAGCAGAGGCGCGTCTCCGCGAACCGGTGTGTTGGTCGAACGCTTACAGTCAATCAAGGGCAGCAATTTGATGAAATGCAGCGGCAGCAGAAAAATCCTGACGGCGCTCCGCGGGACGAAGACGAATCTTAGGCTGGACTGATGACCGAGAACAATCAGCGTTGTTGATGCGGCGTCCGCGGCAATACGACTCTGACCATGCAGCCGCGACCGCCGATACGGTT
>PLEA01000660.1 GCA_003136335.1 Acidobacteriaceae bacterium
TCTGCTTTGTCGGTGGCGGATTCCAGCACTTCGTACAATTCCTTCAGTTTGATGAGCTGAATAGGATCCTTTTCGTTTTCGAAGAGATCGGCAATGGCTCGACGGCTGACATTATCGGCCATGTCCTCGAGTCGGTTAACCTCCTCGCAATGTTCCATGACATGGCCGTTCTTTTCGAGCAGGGAAACGCCTTTCGCCAGTTCTTCGCATTGCAGCACGATGAGTCCGGCTAACTCGGAGGAAACCGGCGGAGGCGTGACGATCTTGTACATCACGAGCCGCAAGGCGGCGGAGTTTACGAAATCCAGCACGTCGTCGAGCGAGGAAGCCAGGCGGTGGATGTCCTCGCGATCGAACGGAGTGATGAAACTCTGATTGAGTTTAGTGATGATGGCGTGGGTGGCCTTGTCGCCTTTGTGCTCGATGGCCTGCACCTGACTGACGCGCATGCTCAGGTCGCGCGGGTCGGTCAGGATCGTGCGCAGCAGTTTGGCGCCCTCGGTCAGGTTGCCAGAGAGTTCAGCGAAAAGGTCGAAAAACTTGGTGTCGCGGGGGATTAGACGCATTTGGGCAGTTCACTCTGGGCTCCTGGCCGGTTGAGACGATGAAGACCAAGAGCAGAGTAATATCTCACGGCGGGCGCGAAGTAGGCAAACGGCGAAGCAGCTTAGCGGGATGTTCTGCGGCCGACGATGACCTGCGAGCGGCGGGGCGTCCGAATGCCGATGACGAAGAGTAGGACGAAAACCACGCCCGATCCAAACGCGACCGACTGCAGAAAGCCCAGAAATAACTGACTGAAGCCCATCGCAGCATTATGAGGGCGCGGGCGTCTGGCGGCGAGGTTACCAGGAGGGTAGAACCAACGTGCGGGCAGGACGGCGGGCACGGAAGCTGGAATGCCGTGGGCCCCGAAAAAAATGTGAATCAGAGGCGCGGCTCGGGGGCGAGATTCATTTCGCGACCGGAGACAGCTCTTCCTCTTGGCCCACCTCGAGAGTGGCGCGCACCACCGTTCCAGTTCCATTGGACTGGATCTCCAAGTTGCCGCCGAGTTGTCTCAGCCGCTCCCGGATACCACCGAATCCGACACCGCCGCGGCTCGAGTCAATGATTGCCCGTTGTTTCTCCGACGGTATGCCTCTTCCATTATCTCGAACTTCAATCTTGAGACGACTGCCTTCCTGCTGGATGCGGATCGCAGCGGTGGAACTGCCAGAATGACGATGAATGTTGGTTAGACACTCCTGAATGATGCGGAAGATGGCGAGTTCCGTGTCGTTGGGCAAGCGTTCAAAATTGGAAGGGATTTCCAGATCGACTTGTATCTTACTGCGTTCCGAAAAGCCATCCACGTACCAGCGCACCGCAGAGGCCAGACCAGCGATCTCGAGCAGTGGGGGATGAAGAAGATGGGAGAGGGTACGAATCTCACTGGAGGCCTGCTGTACCAACTGCGCATTCTCGGAAATCGCTCTGGCTGCGTGCGAATCGAGTTTATGGGACTGCGACTGCACGACGCTGAGGTTCATGCTGAGAGCAGCCAGGATCTGGCCCACGCTGTCGTGCAGTTCGCGAGCCAACCGCTTGCGTTCGTCGTCCTGTACTTTCAGGAGACGAGCGGAAAGGTCGCGCAGGCTCTCATTGGCAGCCTTGAGTTCCGCGGTTCGTTCCTCCACTCGTTTTTCAAGATGGTCCCGGGCTTCGCTGAGCGACCGGAGTAGTTGACGTTGCTCATGGATGTTCGTATTGGTGCCGAACCAGCGTGTGACTTTGCCTTCCAGATCGCGAAACGGGTTGACTCGGGTTAAGAACCAGCGATATACGCCATCGGCGCCGCGCAAAGGAAATTCCATCTCAAACGGAGTTCCGGTCCGAACCGACTCGGCCCATCGTTCTAACACCAGGGGGAGCACCTTGGGATCGTGCGCTGCTTTCCAGCCCCATCCCTCCATCTGCTCCAAGGTGGTACCGGTATATTCGTACCAGCGATGATTAAACCAAAAGATCTCGCCGTCTGGATTTGCCATCCACGCGAGTTGCGGAATGGAATTTGCCAGGGCGCGAAGTTCTTCTTCGCTGCGGAACAGTTTTTCGTCGGCTTCTTTTCGGGCGGTGACATCCCGCGTAACCGCGAGTTGTACGGTCTGCCCGGAGGAAGGATCGCGCATCGGCACGGCATGCGCCTCCATCCAACGGTGCGTGCCTTTCAGCCCGATGATTTGAAACTCGACGTGACCTCTGTTGCCCTGACAGACACTCTCATTGAATTCGACGAACCTTTGGCGGAATTCCGGCGCAATGAGTCCGTAAACACTTTGCCCCACCACGTCCGCCTCCCGGTCGGCCTCCACCATCGCGCAGCCGGCGGAATTCATCGCCAGCAGCGTTCCGTCGGGCGCCACCACTTTTACACATTCCGGCGTGGCCTTCACGATGGCGCGGAAACGCTCTTCGCTTTCGTGCGATGCTCTCTCCGCCACTTTGCGTGACGTGATGTCTTCAATCACCCCCAAAACGAACTGCGGTTTTCCCACGGCGTCTTTGAGCAAGGTGACGGTGGTCAGGCTCCAGACTATCCTGCCATCCTTGCGCCGGTAACGCTTTTCGTAGGAGAAATCGGGAAGCTCGCCGGTTAGCAGGCCGCGGGTGTTGAAGCGGGTTTTCTCCAGGTCATCGGCGTGAGTCACATCGAACAAGGTTAATTTTCGTAACTCCTCAATCGAATAACCCAGGATGTCGGAAAACTTCTGGTTTGTCTCCACGAACCGGCCTTCGAGCGATGCAATGGAAATCCCAACCGCAGCCTGATTAAACACAGCGTGCAGCCGTTCCGTGCTTTCCCGCACCGCTTCGGCCGCTTGCTTCTGGATGGTGATATCGAGGAAATAAACCGAAAGACCGTCTCGCCCGGGGTAGGCGCGAACCTGGAACCACGAGTTCAACGGCCCATAAAATATCTCGAACTCCACCTTCACCTTCTCGGCCGCGGCACGGCGAAAGTTCGTCTCCAGAGGGGTGCCGACCAGGTCCGGAAACTCCTGCCAAAAATTTGCGCCGAGCAGATTCGCGCGCTCCTTGTGCGGCGGCCGCACAATCCGATCCGCTTGCGGATTTACATAGGTGAAACGCCACTCCCGGTCGAACACCACAAAGGCGTCGGTGATACTTTCGAGGATGTTGGTAATGCGCTCATTGGACTCGCGCAGCTCGCGCTCCGCCCGCTCCCGGGCGCGGAGAACCGCCTGGGCATTTTGCAACGCCACAGAGCGCAGTAGTTTCTCCTCGTTTTCGTCTAGTTTCATCAGCGGTTCCCGAGAGCTTCTTCGGCAAGCCGAGTGCCTTCAACCCGGGCGCGAATCTTCGCAAAGGCTTTTTCGCGCGGCGTTGAAGTGTCATCGCTGAACGGCGCGAACCCGCAATCGTCGGTGGTGCCGAGTTGTTCCAGCGGAATGTACTCGGCGGCCTCGAGCACCCGGTCGCGAACTTCCTCCGGAGTGTCCACTCGCGGATCGATGGGGGAAACAACACCCACAAACGCACGCTGATCGGGCTTCAGATACTGGCGAATAATCTGCAGCACCCGCACGCGATCCTTCTCCCCGGAGAGCGCAATGCAGAAATTTCCGGCGCGCAGTTCGAACAGGCTGGGCAACAACTCCGCGTAATCGACGTCAGCGCTGTGCGTGGAGTCGAGGTCGCCGCCGGGGCAAGTGTGCACCCCGATGCGTTGCCGCTCTTCGGCCGTAAACCGCGACAGCGCCAGATTGTTCAGCCCAATGAAGCTGTTGAGCAGAGCGCCGGAGCGATCGAGTTTTACCGCCAGGCGTCCTTCCGTGAAATCGATTTGGACTTTCTGCGCACCCTTCTCGAAACACCGGCGAATTTCCATTTCGTGCTCCCGCAACAGATCGTCGATGAACTCCTGTCGCGAGTAACCGGGAATGTCTTCTGCCGGATACATCAGGCTGAGCGCGGACGGGGAAATGACTGCCTGCTTTAACGGCACGTGGGCGTACCGCTTCGCCACATCGACGTAGCGGTCCGCATACACTTTGTAGCGAAAAGGCCCAGCCGTCAGCCGCGGCATCCGCCGTATGTGACCGGCAGAGAAGGGTATCTTAAAACCATCGGGTGCCGTGTTCGGCAATCCATGCACCGAATACGTCCAGAAGTTGTGATACTTGCGCTGCTCGCCGTCGCTGACGATTGGGGATCCCGTCGCCTCAAACTCTCGGATCGTGTCCTGTATCGCTTCCTCATAAAGAGGATCCAGCGCCGGATCGGTAAAGTCCCCGGCTTCCTCAATCGCAGCAATCAATGCGGGCGGTCTCGGAATGCTTCCAATCGGCTCTGTAGGAATTTTCATGACACCTGCCGTCCCTTCTACCATATCAATTTCGAAACGAAAACCGACAGCGGGGTACCAAGCGAATCGCTCGAACCCAAGGGGGAACGGTCTGCTCCCGCGGCTTCCTTGAGCCGGGGGCGTGGAAGTAAAAATCCTTCATCCACGGGCACGATTCCATACACTGTTTGCTGTAGTATCAAGCCCCGGCGGGGTGTCGTAAGCCGGCGAAAGTCCCCCTAAGTCCTTAATACGTGAGCTCACGGCAGGGCAATCCGCTTTCTCGGCTTGGTATCCCCCGCACGCCCAGAGTTTGACAGGATAGGAGGACAGCTATGACTGGCTAGGAGCCAAAGGCGTTCAAGTGAAAAATGGTTTGCGACTATTTTCACTGTCATATTGGCCATTCAGTGCATTAGGGAGTGAATCTTCGCTTTTGGCCAGCACTCTGGGGACGCAAGGATACGTGGGTTCGTCGTATCAGCGTTGTATGGACTGGTTTCCTATGGCGTCTGGCGAACCTTTCGATCTAGAAATTCAAACTGAGGCACTACGTGTGCCGCGAGTACA
>PLEA01000132.1 GCA_003136335.1 Acidobacteriaceae bacterium
TCGGCGCGG
Source organism: Acidobacteriaceae bacterium (assembly GCA_003136335.1). The sequence continues at coordinate 10 of PLEA01000132.1, forward strand.
AACGACAGCTTGTATTGGCCTTCGGAGCCCAAGGGAACATATTTCAGAATGCTCGCGTTTTCATTGGCCGAACCGGGGCACCGCAGCGCAGAAAGGTCAGGAGGGCCAATTCCCAGCGCCCCCGGTGCAGGAGCACCCGCTACACTCTGTGGAATATAGATGTTCTGCGGAGGAATGTTCGACTGGCCAGATGGGATGGGCACAAACTTTTTCGGATCCGATGGGCCTGTAAAACCATTCAGGTTGAAGTCCGGATAGAGATTGCCCCACATTGGGAAGTAGGGGTTATTCACACCGACCTGAAATGGCTGCCCGGAGGTGTACAGAAAGAGTCCGGACAGGGTCCATCCGCCGACGATCCGGTTCACCACGTTGCCTTGACCGGCCAACCAGTGCTGTCCTTTCCCAAACGGCAATTGGTAACTGACAAATCCCTTCACAATGTGCGTCTGATCGTAATTGGTGAGTGTATGCGCTGCGGCGCCGATGTTGTTGAAATCCTGAATGGGCGTGTAATAGCTGTTCCCTTCTTGCTGAGCCGAAAAAGTATCTCCTTCCTGCCGGGAAAGCGTGTAACTCATATCCATGGTCAGGCCGCGTCCGGTGCGCTTGACTACGTCGATGATCATGGAGTCGTAGTAGCTCTGACCTAGCGGGAGGCCTACATAAATTAAACTGGGGTAGTACCATCCGGCAAAGGTGAAAGGGTTATAGAACGCTTGTGCTACCTGCGGGTAAGGAGCAATTGCCTCCAAAAGCGTCCCGCAGAACCCATTGTAAGGATAGGCGATTCCATAACCCGCTGCGTCTGATGCACTGCAGACCGGGTTACTGTAGGCAGTGAGGCCCGGATTCTGTTGGGCCAGCCGCAAGAAGGTCGAAGTAGGACCCTGGTTCCACGCCAACGAGGTATCCGTCAAACGATGGCCGCGGTTCCCCACATAAGAGGCTTCCACGCGCATGTTGGGTGTGAGTTCGTACTGCACGCCCACATTAAAGGCATCGCTGTAACCCACGCGCAACGCCCGGGGATCGACGTCGACGATAGGAAATAAAGCTTGCGGACAGGTAGGCTGGGTGGCGCCGCCACAAGAGTTCTTGTTCCCCGGCTGGAAGACGCCGGGATAGCCACTGTCCCAGTCAAAGGGATTGCTGACCTGATTCGAGCCTTTGAAGCCGGGCGCGAAGGCATTTGGAACGCCGTCGAAATACGCTACGCCCGGCGGATTGTAAATAATGCCGAAAGAACCGCGGAACACGGCCTTTCGCCATGGCGAATAGGCAAATCCGATCTGTGGGCCAAAGTTGGTAGCGTATTCATTTTTCTCGAAGCTGTCGCTGCCGTTCTTGGCATAAACGAGAGTACCCGGGATTCCGAGCGTGGGATCGATGGCCTGAAGGTCGTAGTTTGCCCAGGAACCGTTTTTCTCGTGGAAGCGGAAGTTGTAATCCCAACGCAGACCAAGGCTCAGCGTGAGGTCATGGCGAACCTTGTAGCTATCCTGAGCAAAGAGCGACATGCTCTTGTCCCGCCCGTACAGATTGAAGGGTGTGGTCGCGCTGGCTGTTTCTACTTGGCCTAACAGAAAGCTGGCAAAAGCAAAGCCAACCTTGTTGCCGTAGCCCTGGCTCGGTGCGCCGGTGGAATTGTTCGAAAAACTGAAGGAGAGTGCTCCCGAGTCGCTATGGCTGTTGACTTGTTGAGCATGAAAATCGCCGCCGAAGGTGATGTTGTGTCGTCCCTTCGTCCAGGTTATGGTGTCGCCAACGATGGTGGTGGCACCGACATTATTTCCCTGAAAAGTATTGCCCAGGCCGGTTTCAGTGTGAGCAGTGGAGTCGCTGAATGAGATCGAAGGGAAGTTGGTGGCTCCAGTGCTGCCAAATCCAAGCGTCGAGTTCCAATTCCCGGCGGCCGCGGGCAGACTGCCGTTCCAGTACCAGTTATAGGTCAGGTTCAACACATTCAAAATGCGGGAAGAAAATGTGTGCGACTCCGTCACTCGAAATTCGTGCGAGCGCACAAGTTGAAGCCTGGCAGCAGAAAGCGGGCCTCCGTCCGTGCTTCCGGGTGCCCAGGGGCCTCCACTATCCACCAGCGTTCGCGGGCGGTGGTTGTATACCCAGGAACCTGACAGCCGATCCCTGTCATTCAGATTGTGGTCCAGCTTGATCACAACCTGGTTCGGGGTCTGAGAGGGAGTGTTTTGGATAAGACCTCTGAGGTTGCCGTCGATGCCGGAAAACTGAGGAACGTAGGACTTCTGATATAGAGGAATGATCCTCTGAGCGACTTGGCTGAACATGGTCGTCGGAATCTTATTCCCGACGAAGACTGCGCCGGGATCGCTCGGATTAAAGATAGCTCCCGCATAGATGGGATTACCGTGCGTGTCGGTACCTAGCAGTTGAGTTGTATCCAGTAGCGCGCTGAAGTCGCCTCCCAGGAAGGCCGGCGTGGGTACCGTTGCGGCGGGCCCGCCAAGCCGGAAGTCGTTTTGGGTGTAGCGCTCGAAGGTACCGAAGAAGAAAGTCTTGTTCTTGAAGATTGGACCGCCCACGCTTGCCCCGTAGTCCCATGCCCGGGCCTTGGATTTTCTTAGACCCAGGTTGTCGTTGTTCCAAGTATTGGCGTCAAGCAGTTCATTATGGCCGTAGAGGAACGTTGAGCCGTGGAATTTGTTTGTGCCTGATTTCAGACTGAAGGACATGACGCCCCCACCGGTGATGCTGCTTTGTACATCCAACCCGCTGGTCTGCGCCTGCAGTTCTTGTACGGCCTCCATGCTCGGGCCGGTTTCCATCGAATCGCCAGGAATGCTCGAGGTGGCGGATGTACCATCCACGGTGTAGTCCTTGGTGAACCATTGGCCGCCATTGACCACGGCTCCATACGGACTGCTGATGGGGGAATAGCCAGGAGTGATGGCAACTGCAAAATCTTCTATAAAACGCCCGCCGCCGTAAATGCTCAGCGGAAGATCGGTGACCACGTTGCCCTTCATGTTCGTTCCGATCGACGCGTCCTCTTGTTCCAGAACCGGCGCATCCGCCGTGACGGTCACTGATTGGCCCACGGAACCCACTTTCAGCGCGGCATCGATGCGAGCAACCTGTGTCGACTCCAGCGTGATGGCAGGGCGGCGTAGAGTTTCGAATCCATCTTTTCTAAATTCGACGGAGTACTTCCCCGGAGCAAGGTTAGGAATGGCGTAGATGCCGTCCTGGTTCGAAACGGTTTTCGAGGGAGCGTTTATTTCCACGTTGGTGGCGGTCACCTCTGCGCCAGCCACGACCGCGCCCGTGGTATCCGTTACAGTGCCCGTGATCGAGGCACGGTTGGCCTGTGCTGCCGCGGATGTTGCGGCAAGAACGATCACCACTGCGACAAAAAAGAATAAGCTGCAGAACTTGGCTCTCGACATGTTGCCTCCCTGCGATCTGCGAATCAGATTCCTGTCATTTCTAACGAGCGGTGCGTCAGCGCACTAATTGCCGACTGCGCTCACTGCGTGTACCTTCTTTAATTGCACTTCTACCAATCCCATCGATCCTGGCGTTGTGTTGATTCCGTTCCCATCGGGCTGCATGCCCGAGACTTTTTCATTCGCCGTGTAGAACAGCGTGAACGAATCCTTCCCCTCCGAAATCAGTCCCAGGGGCGTCCGGACTTCGCTCGCCCACACTCCCTTTCCTTCCTGAACCACCAAATGTTGGCCGGAGGACCAATGAATACCGTCCGGGGAGAATGTGTAGCCAATGGCATTCGGCTCGTCCGTGTCGTAGACGGCGATGTAGGTTCCGTCCTCCAGTTTCGTAACAATCGGATTCTCGATGAAACGCTCCTCCACCGTCAACGGATTCCGATCCGTGCAGCGCACCCAGGGTCCGGCAAGGTCCGGGGCCTTCGCCAAGCCTACTTGCCAAAGAGATATGGGAATCTTCTCAGTATGAGCGCTGCCATACAGCGCATACCACTGCTCGCCAACTTTGTACGGAAAGAACGAATCCGTTCCTTGCAGGCCCTCCCATGAGTCCGAGTCTCGACCCCGCTGGAGGATGACGCCGACGTCGGTGTACGGGCCTCCGATCCCCTCCACTCCCGGGGTGTTGGACACAGCGCGCCAGATTCTCCCTTCATGATTCGTCAACCACTGCTGCCCCTTATCCGGAGCCGCTTGATAGGCAACATAGAACAGGTTCCAGCGATTGTCGGAGGGGTTGTAGACCGGCAACGGAGACCACAACGCGGCGCGCGGATCCGTGCCGGTGAAGTCGCCGCTCGATTCAGCCAGGGTCGCAAGTCGCTTCCAGTGCAGTCGATCCTGGCTGATCCAATGCGCCAGTCTCATCTTGACCCAGTGCGGGTCTCCAATCATTTCTGACGTAAATAGATGGTAAGTATCATTCAGCTTGATGACTTTGCCGCCTTCGAACCCGTACTTGTTCCCCCCCGCGCCCCTCGATTTGATTGTCAGCACCGCACCCTCGAACCGCTTCGTCACGACCAGTTCCGCGTTTGGCCCTGCGACGGGGCCACTAAGAGCCGAGAAGGCAGAATAAGACAGAGAGCCGAGGAGCAGACCCTTGCAGACCTTTGCGAATCTCGGCGTCCCAGGCACTGGTATGGTTGTATTCGCCTGTGGCGTTCTCTAACAAGGTAATCGAGGTTATGTTGGAGGTTAACCGGGCGATTTCCGCGGCGATTTGCCGTGGAAGGCGTGCCCGGCACGCGGATTGAGAAAGAACCTCCGTCAAACCGAGCTCGATAGTCGGGCTCAGATCAACGACTGATGGGTTAGACCGCTCCACGAGGAGCTTCCTGGCGGGCGTGGCCGGCTGAGGCGAGGATCCAGCAACGCCAGGCCTTCCAGGAGTAACCGCAATTAACGGCGCGAATAACCGTTATTCGAACGCCGGAATGCGTCCGATCTTTCAGCATGATCTTTCAGCATGATCTTTCAGCATTGACCTTTACCGATCAGCAGTGCTATCGTGCGACCGGAACCGAAGAAACGTCGCTAGCATGGGGAGCGCGTTTTGTCCGCGGTATCTCCCGAAACCTCAAGGTGGCGTCCGTTCACACTTCCGTAGCGCCCTCCATCTCGCTCTTCGAGAAGCGCGAAGAACTGCGCCGAGTCCTGGAGAGCAAGCACTTTGCCAACTCTCCTAAGAAGACTCGGTTCCTGGAGTTTGTGTCCGAACAGGGATTCCTGGGCAACGGAGACAAGTTGAATGAGTACCTCATCGGGGTAGAGGTCTACGACCGGGGTGCCGATTTCAATCCGCAAAAGGATCCGATTGTGCGCGTGCAAGCGCACGAAATTCGCCGCTTGCTCCACAAGTATTATGAAGACGATGGTCGCGGTGTTCTGATCCGCCTTGACCTGCCCTCTGGTCATTACGTCCCCGTCTTCCGCCGCAGCACGTCCGATGAGGCTGCCGCTGACGCGCCGGCTGCGCTGGAGGGTGTGAAAGCGCAGGCTCCCAATCGCCTGCATCTCTCAGTCACTCTGATTTTGGGCGCTCTCTCCTTAGCGCTTGCCTCCCTCCTTATTCTTAATTACTGGAAAAGTGGACAAGCCGCACAAACCCGAGCGCAAGCCGCTAGCTTGCCAGACGGGATCGAGTGGTTCTGGCGTCCATTCCTCCCCCCGGCAGAAGCGCCGCTGATCACGATCCCAAATCATCCGTTATTGCGCGCGGCTCACGATGGGGACAGCTCCCAGACTCTGGCAGAGGGTCACGAGATACCCAAGGCGAGTCTGCCGGAATTTCGTGACACAATTCATTTCCGCGAGCTGAAGCGATTCCTGTTCGTTCCCAGCCTCACCGATTTCACTTCCGTCGGCGAAACCCTGGGAGTGGTCAATCTGTGCAAGATGTTCGCCAGCGTTCGCCAGGGTTGCCGCGTGCAGCCCTCCCGCCTGGTCAATTTCGAGGAAATCAAGGGTAACAACGCGATTCTGCTCGGGGGCAATCAGTCCTGGAGCGGTCGAGTCTTTCTCAATGTGCAGGGATTCCAATTCCAGAGTGGCTTGATTCTCAATCGCAATCCGCAGGCGGGTGAGAAAGAGGTATACAAACCCGAGTTCGACCCGGTGACGAACCAATTGACCCGGGACTACGCGTTGGTGCTGATGCTCCCGAATGAAAGACGCGAGAAGCGAGTCCTGCTGATCTATGGTATTTACACGCAGGGTTCTCAGGCTGCCATCGAATACCTCACCAACCCTGAGCGTATGGCCGAACTCCGGAAACAACTCCTTGATCTGGCCCCCGACCACAAGACCATACCACCCCATTTTCAAGTTCTGCTCACGACTACGGTCGAGAACTCGGTCCCCGGAAAATCCTCACTCGTTGCGCTCCGCATTATCCCCAACTGAGTTGCTGCTTTCACATCAATTGGGAATGTTGTCGCTCCCCAAGCCTGAAAAGCGGCGAATCGGTTAAAGCGCACCTGTCCGCAGTACATCCTGGCACGCTATGACAACAAGCGTGACCTCGATCTCACAGCATGGCATCGGAGAAACCAGGAGTGGCGGGATTACAAAGTCGGCACGGAAGCATCTCCCGATTCCGGCGAGTATCGTCGCCAACCCGGACACTCTGTGGCTGTTGTCGCAAGATCACCTTCACGCTAACACCCCGTCGCTTGAGTCTCGGCCCTCGTGCATCTGTACATCCACCGGAATTTCATCGGTCTGAATGTAGCTTCCGCTAATCAACTCTCGCTTCATCGCGGCGACCATTGGCATGAGCAACTCGCCCACTTTGAGGACCCAGGCGTCCAGCGACTCGAACCCCTTGCGCATGTCGGTAACTCCGGCGGCCAGATAGATCCGTGTGGCTGGACCCAATCCAAACACGGTTTACGCCCGCTCCAGTGCACTCACCAGGCGCTCGAACGTATTCGTATCGAAATCAGGATGTACCTCGATCCGGCGCCCGCCCGACAGCACCACGGCCGTCCACAACTCGGTTCGTGCTGCGTCGCTTCCTGACGGCCAACTCCACCGGCACCAACCGGCCGGCCGAAGACGCTGCTCTAATCTTCTTCTTCCAGCGTCGCTTCTTCAGATGCCAATTCAGCGCGCCGAAGCTCAAACCCCGACTCCGGCAAAACTCGCTGCGTCGCATGCCGCTGCTCACAAACTCCGCCCACTAGCTGCTGAACTTCCGCTCGCGTACGTCGCGTGGGCCCTACCAACTTCTTTTCTAAGGTCATCGAGCTGCTTCAACACAGACACGACTTCGCGAACAGGTGTGCTGGTCAAACGCCTACGTTGGAAGATGAGTTGCATACCTCGTGAGCGTGATTTGAAAAAGTAATCCGGAGTAGGGAATAAGAGCGACCGGTAGCCAGTTAGCATCTCGTGAAGGTCAAAATCCGACGGATCCTTTACGCAGCACTATTCAGGTGAAATTGTGAAACTTACATTTGGCGCGGTCATGCTTTTCGGATTGACTGTTTCCTTGTTTCCAGACTTGCCGGCACAGGGACAAACGGACGCAGGCTCGACTTTTCAGGTGGTCCCGACTCCGAACGAGAACTTCAACAGCGAACTTTTTGCGGCATCGGCGTCTTCTCCTAGCGATATTTGGGCAGTGGGGCAGTCGACGATCCACTTTGATGGCACGACGTGGACGGCATTTCCCGCTCCGATGATCAAAGGCGACAACAACAGCTTTCTGCAGGGGGTGGTCGCTATTTCTCCGACTTTGGCCTGGGCGGCGGGAAACGTGACCGACGGGGCACATCCGGGGCAGGTGATCGAGCAGTGGAATGGGACCAGGTGGAGCCTGTTTCCGGGCCCCAAGTTCGGCAAGAAAGATCAAGCGGATGTCTTAGCCATGACCTCTAGCTCGGCGAATGACGTTTGGGCGGTCGGCAGCCTGGTGAACCTTGGCACTGGGATGGTCTCGTCCCTTTTCGAGCACTGGAACGGCACGGCATGGACGGCTACAACTGTGGAATCGAACCATGAGTTTTTGTTTGGCGCGTCCGCCGTCGCTGCGAATGATGCCTGGGCGGTAGGATTCAGCGGTTCAAACAACATCGGAACCTCAGCCAGGCACTGGGATGGCACGAACTGGAAGAGTGTGGCAACTCCCAACGTAGGCGAGGGCACAAACAAGTTGAACGCCGTGCTGGCGCTGGCGCCGAACGATGCCTGCTACGTCCCGCTCGGTCACAAGCAATCCGGCGGCGGCGCCGGCCTGTTCGACGCCGGCCTGGCGCCGGACCAGATCAAGGCCGCCGATGCGCTTGCGGCATTGAAGCCGCTGCTGGAATCGGCCGGTATCCTCAAGATCGGCTTCAACATCAAGTTCAACGCCGTGATGCTGGCGCAGCACGGCATCACGCTGCGCAACCACGACGACGCGCAGCTGATGTCTTACGCGCTCGATGCCGGCCGCAACGCGCACGGGCTCGAGGCGCTGGCCGAGCGATGGTTGGGCCACGCCGTCGTCAACTATGGCGAACTCACCGGCAGCGGCAAGAACAAGCTCAGTTTCGATCAGGTCGCCATCGACAAGGCGGCCGAATATTCGGCCGAAAGCGCCGACGTCATCCTGCGGCTGTGGCGCGTGCTTAAGCCGCGGCTTTCCGCCGAGCGCATGACCACCGTCTACGAGACTCTGGAGCGGCCGCTAATCGGCGTGCTGGCGCGGATGGAACGGCGCGGCATCTCGATCGACCG
>PLEA01000422.1 GCA_003136335.1 Acidobacteriaceae bacterium
TGATTGTTGATTTTTGATTGCTGATTGAAACCCAAAATACAGCCACGGTTAATGGGGTTTTCAATCAACAATCAGAAATCAACAATCAACAATCGCTTCAGACCGTATGAGTTCCACCGAAAATACAACCCAAGCCCGCCGGTTCGTCGTGCGCGGACGCGTCCAGGGCGTAGGTTTCCGTTGGTTTGTCGAGCGCGAGGCGCACATCCTGGGCATTGCCGGCTGGGTGCGCAACAATCACGACGGCAGCGTGGAAATTCTGGCCCAGGGGACTCGCGACCAACTCTCTGGACTGCATTCCCGCCTGCGTGAAGGGCCACGCGCGGCTCGCGTGGATGCAGTCGAAGTCTCCGACGCCCCTCCGGCCGCCGGACTGAATTCATTTCGCATTGAAGGAGTGTGGTAAATGCCTGTCCCGGCCATGGATGCCGACCACTTAAAAAAACTCATTCGCGAGATCCCTGATTTCCCCAAGAAGGGCATTCTGTTTTACGACATCACGACCTTGCTGAAAGATAAGACCGGCTTCGCCACGCTCATCGACAAGCTCTCCGAGCACTACATCTCGCAAGACATTGACCTGGTGCTGGGGATGGAAGCTCGCGGCTTTATCTTTGCTCCGGCGCTGGCCTATCGTCTGAACGCCGGATTCGTTCCTGTACGCAAGCCCGGCAAGCTTCCCGCCGAGTGCGTGAAATACGATTACGCCTTAGAGTACGGAACCAACTCGCTGGAGATTCACAGGGATGCTATCCAGAAAGGTCAGCGTGTCCTGATCGTCGACGATCTGCTGGCCACCGGAGGCACCGCCGAGGCCACAGCCAAACTTGCCACCAAGCTAGGTGCTGACATCGCCGGCCTGGGATTTGTAGTGGAACTAGAATTCCTGAAAGGCCGCGATAAACTCAAGGAGTACGAAGTGATGTCACTGCTGCGCTACGACAAGTAGAAAGCAGCGCCCACGTGAAAATGAGGCCGGCGCCGTTTGGCGCTCGGCCTCGCTAGCTTTCTGCGTGCTATGAAAAATACGCGCTATCTCCAGCGCGCACGACAATCCATGCAATTCCGGCCCAGAAACCCGCGCTGACTGTAAGCGCGAGTGCCAACCCTGAAATCGCACCTCCGTCCACACTGTGTTCGCTGCTCTCACTGGAATTAGAGTGGTCTGAACCTCGCCGAGAGGAGTCGCCACTCTCTGGGGTCGCGATTCTTATCTGATTGCCGCGGGGGCCTGCTGGGGGGATGGCTGCAACTTTTTGTAGCTCACGAAGCGCCTCCTCGTCTGCAACGCGACTTGTTGGCCGTATTGAGACCGGCTCAAGTCGCCGGAATTGGAGGCGTTTTCCGAGCGCCGGGTTGCCGGGTTTCTATTCGAAGGTCAAAATCGCAACATACATGCCCGTTCCCGCGAGATTTAGGACCTCGCGCGAGCAACGAAGGCTCGCGGTGAAAGTCTGCTGCAGCAGCAGGCGCTTGTTTGTTCCGACCCTCAGCCTTCCGCGAGTAATAAACGGGACTCCTTGGGCAGATAGCCCTTGCGTCGGAACCAGTCCTCCATCGCGTCTCTGAGTTGGTCGAGGGGTACGCTGGAGCCGATCTCCATCTGACCATCCGCCAACGGAAGCGTGTCGTCGAAGACGCTGGCATTAGTGAAGTTCCGCATGGAGAAACTGTCGAGCCACTGCAGCGGGCAAGCAAGACTCCGGCCGTTGGCTTCGTATTCCACACGAATCTTACGCGCAAACATAAGTCAATTTAACCACACCAATACTCACGTAGCGACAGCCGCCTCGGCTGTCCAGCCAGGGCGAAGCCCGGCTGAACCGCCCAACTCCCAAAACGCGACGTCGGCCATCTCAAAACAAGCCCGTGGCATCCACGGTTCCAGATACCCCCGCTAGGTGTCTAACCCACCTAGCGTCCGCGTCTCACGCAAGAGTAGTGCCGCCGCTCGTTCTCTTTTCGACGTTCGCTGCTCGACAGGGACCCGCTCTAACGGAGGAGCCATGAGTTCCAGCAAAACCGCAGTATTGTGGTTGGCACTCGCCGTAGTCTCATCTGGCCAATCTTCCCTTGGCCAATTTTCCCTTAGCCCATCTTCCACCCCGGCGTCATCGCCGGAGTCAGCTGCTCGCCTGCCGGTGACCCGCGTTATTCTGTACAAAAATGGAGTTGGCTACTTCGAACACGCAGGCCATGTTCGCGGCAGCCAGGACGTTAACGTCGACTTCACCACTGCGCAACTGAACGATGTTCTGAAGTCGCTAACTGTTCTCGATCTGGGCAAAGGACGCATCACCGGCGTGAGTTACAACTCGGCCGCGCCGCTGGAGAAGCGCCTCGGCTCGCTGCGCCTTCCGGTCGGAGAAAATCCCACCACGGCGCAGTTTCTCGACGCTCTGCGCGGCGCGCGCCTCGAGGTGCGGAACGGCTCGGAGAGCGCCACGGGACGCCTGCTGAGCATTGAAGAGCGGGATTTACAGGGCAAAGGCGATCAGAAAATTACCGTGACCCAAATCTCCGTCGTAAGTGACGGAGGCGAAGTGCGCATCTTTGACCTGACGCCTTCCACCAGCGTTCGCGTCGCGGAAAAAGAAGTGAACGAAGAAGTGGGCAAATACCTTGGGCTGGTTGCCTCGACGCGCGATCAGGATGTCCGGCGCATGACCATCTCCACTGCCGGGGATGGCGAGCGGAACCTGCTGGTCAGCTACATCAGCGAAGTGCCGGTTTGGAAGAGTACGTACAGAATCGTGATTCCGACGGAGGGTAAGCCGCTGCTGCAGGGATGGGCCATCGTCGACAACACTGTCGGTGAAGACTGGAAAGATGTTGAGTTGTCGCTGGTCGCCGGCGCTCCACAATCGTTCGTGCAAGAACTCTCGCAGCCCTACTACACCCGGCGGCCGGTGGTGGCGCTGCCGGAGAACGCGATGCTCACACCGCAAACGCATGAGGCAACGATGGAGCAGCAGGCGGACGTCGGGAATGCCCAGCTTGCCTCGCCCACTAGGGACGATATGACTGTGGTGAACGGCGCTCCGCGTAGAGCACAAGGCGGCGTCATAGGAGGAGTCGCCGGCGGGATAGCCGCGGGAAGCGGCGGCGGTGTAGGATCGGGCAGCGGTCCGGGCTTCGGCCCAGGCAGCGGAGGGGGTGTCGGGGGTGGTAACTACAAGGCCTGGGCCGGTCGTCCCGACGCGACCGTAATGGCCGAGTCCCTCGAAGCCGGCACCACCGTGGGCGAAACCCGCGAACTCGGAGATCTCTTCGAGTACAAGCTCAAAGATCGCGTCACTATCCGCAAGAACCAGTCGGCGCTGGTGCCCATCCTCCAGTCGCGCATCGACGCCGAAAAAGTCTCGGTTTGGAATCCCTCCGACAGCTCCGTCCTGCGCGCCCTCTGGCTCAACAACACCAGCGATCTCACGCTCGACGGCGGCAGCTTCAACGTGCTCGAAGGCGACGCCTTCGCCGGCGAGGGCTTGATGGACGCGATCAAGCCCGGCGAGAAGCGGCTCCTGTCCTACGCTGCCGACCTCGGCGTGCTGGTCGATGCCAAGCAAAAAGCCGACAATCAGCGTGTCATCAAAGTCATCATCGCGCACGGCCTGATGACGCAATCGACACAGGAGCGCCAGGAAAATACCTACACCATCCGCAACCGCGACGCGTCCCCGCGCGAGGTCGTGATTGAACATCCGGCGCGTCCCGGGTGGAAGCTCACAGACGATGAAAAGCCAGCCGAGACTTCCGCATCCTTCCACCGCTTCCGGCTCACGGTGGAACCGAAGAAGACCATGACCTTGCTGGTAAAAGAATACCGGCCGATCCTGAGTAGCTATCAGCTGACGAATGTGACCGACAACCAAATCAAGTTCTTCCTCGAGCAAAAGATGATCAATCCAGAGGTGGAAAAAGCGTTGCGGCGCATCGTTGCGCAGAAGAATGACATCGCCGTGATCGAGGCGGTGATTACTGGACGCCGCTCCCAGGTGTCAAGCATCTCCGACGATCAGCAGCGCGTCCGCGAAAATATGAAGGCGCTGAAAGGCAGTGCTGAAGAAAAAGCCCTGGTCGAACGATATGTGCGCGAACTCAACGAGCAGGAAGACCGCGTGCAGTCCCTGCGCCGCGAGATCGCCGACATGCAGCAAAAGCGCGACGCAGCCCAGAGCACGCTCAACGGAATGATTGAAGCCCTGCAGATGGAGGTAACGCTATAGGAGTGTAGATGCTCACGTAGCGACAGCCGCCTCGGCTGTCCAGCCAGGGCAAAGCCCGGCTGCTCACGAGACGAACTAGTCCTTCTGCGCCCTCGGCCCCGCCGCCTTCACCTCGGCCGGTGCGTCGAAGCTCTCAAAGTTCTTAGCGAAGCGCCGCCGCAGATCTTCCGCGCCCCGATCATAAGCAGCTTTATCCGCCCACGCATTCCGCGGATTCAATACCTGAGCCGGAAGCCCGTGGCAAGCCTTCGGAATACTGAACCCAAACGTCGGCTCAATCTCAAATTCCTCTCGAATCAGTTCGCCCTCGACCGCCGCGTCGACCATGGCGCGGGTGTAAGGAATGTCCATGCGCTTGCCCACGCCGTACGGCCCGCCCTGCCAGCCCGTATTTACCAGCCAGCATTGCGCGTTGTGCTCGCGCAACCGCCGGCCCAGCATCTCGGCATAAGTTTTTGGAGGCAGCGGAAGGAACGGCGCGCCGAAGCAGGTCGAGAACGTCGCGGTAGGTTCTTTCACGCCCGCTTCAGTTCCCGCAACCTTGGCCGTATAGCCCGACATGAAGTGATACATGGCCTGCTCCGGAGTCAGCCTCGAAATCGGCGGCAGAACGCCGAACGCATCCGCCGTGAGAAAAACGACGTTCCTGGGATGCCCGCCAATGCCGGGGATCAATGCATTCTCGATGAAATCCACGGGATAGGCCGCACGAGTGTTCTCGGTCTTGCTGTCATCGTTGTAATCAGGGATGCGCGTGTGCGCATCGAGCGTCACGTTCTCCAGCACGCAGCCGAAGCGGAGTGCGTCCCAGATCTGCGGCTCATTTTTCTTTGAGAGCTTGATGCATTTGGCATAGCATCCGCCTTCGAAGTTGAATACGCCGTCGGCGCTCCATCCGTGCTCGTCGTCGCCGATCAGGTCGCGCAAAGGGTCGGCCGAGAGCGTGGTCTTGCCCGTCCCCGAAAGCCCAAAAAAAAGAGCGCTCACCCCATCGCGTCCCACATTGGCCGAACAATGCATGGGGAACACATTTCGCGGAGGCAGCAGAAAGTTCATGACGCTGAAGATCGACTTCTTTATCTCGCCCGCGTACGAAGTTCCACCGATCAGCACCGTGCGGCGGGTGAAGTTCAACAGGATAAAAACTTCCGAGGCCACGCCGTCCCGCATAGGATCCGCTTTGAACTCGGGAGCCGAGATGACGGTGAATTCCGCATGATGATGCTTCAGTTCCTCCGCCGTCGGCCGCAAAAACAACTGCCGCACAAACAGGTTGTGCCAGGCATATTCGTTCACGATGCGAATCGGCAACCGGTAAGCTGGATCGGCGCCGCAGAAAAGATCCTGCACAAAAAGTTCCCGCCCGCGCAAGTGCTCCATCACCCGCGCATAGAGAGCGTCAAACTTCTCCGGCTCGAATGGCGCGTTTACTGCGCCCCAAGCGACAGTGTGTGCCGTGGTCTCGTCCTTCACGATGAACTTATCTTTGGGGGACCGCCCGGTGCGATTGGTGTAGCCGACCAGGGCCCCATTCGCCGCCAACTTCGCTTCGTCGCGCCGGATGGAGTGCTCCACCAGTAGCGCCGGAGAAAGATTGAAGTGGGTCCGGCCTTCACTCAGCAACTCGGCTACGTCGCTGACGTGCATCGTGGTCGCCATGGGCTCTCCTCAGCAAAAACAGTCACAAAACGACAAACACACTATTCTCCCTCAAAAGTCATCGTGCTGCCAAATGCCTTCCCATGATTTACTCTGCACCCTCTTTTGATGGCGTCATCCCGAACCCCGGCGCACTTCAGTCGGGGGAGGGATCTCGCGAGGAGCGCATCCGCTCTGAGCGCGCGCTCCCTCCTTCCGCCTGAAACACGGCTACGGTTCAGGATGACGCCAGAGAACGTAACAGAAGAAAGACGCGGGGGAGTTACTCCGAGGTCTTGTAATCGCAAGCCTTGCGGCAGTCCTCGCAGTACATCAGGCCGTCGTCGGAAACGCGGATGTTCGTGACGGCCTGGCAAAGGCAACAGAATTTTTCGCAGTCACACGAACTTTCGGGCTGGTCGCATTGCGCGCATCGATACTTGGCCGGACCGGTTCCAGTGCTCATAAAAGTAATGTAGCGCGCATCGCAGGCTCGTGAGAAATGACCTTGGTAATCGCCGCCGCATAGGAAAGAGCTCCTACAATACTTGCCCCCGGCCACGCACGGTTTCTCCGTGGCCTATAATCCGAGCAATGACGTTCCAACATCTGCTGGATGGCGCGGAGGTTCTCGCCCAGAACGGGGACCCAAGCGTCAGTAGTGTGGAATACGACTCGCGCCGGGTCAAGCCCGGAACCGTGTTCGTAGCCATGCACGGCGAAACGTCTGACGGCAACCTCTTCATCGATCAGGCGATTCAAGCCGGCGCGGTCGCAGTCGTCACCGATTCGCCGGCCGAGAAGGCCCGCGAAGGCGTGGCCTGGGCGGTCGTGCCGCACGGGCGGCGAGCTCTGGCGCGCATCAGCGCGAATTTCTACAAGCGCCCTGCCGAGCGGATTGCCATCACTGGAATAACTGGCACGAACGGGAAGAGCACGACGGCGTTTCTGATCGAGTCGATTCTCACCGCCGCAGGACGCAAGAGCGCTCTGATCGGGACAATTGAATATCACGTGGCGGGCCAAGTCTATCCCGCGCCGCACACCACGCCGGAAGCGCTCGAACTGGCTCGCCTTCTCAACGAAGCGCTGGGTCTGGGCGCGACCGATGCCGTCATGGAAGTTTCATCGCATGCCCTGGCGCAGGAACGCGTGTTCGGCGTGCCCTTCGACGTCGCCGTCTTCACCAACCTGACTCGCGATCATCTCGACTATCACAAGACGATGGACGAATACTTCGCCGCCAAGCGAGTTCTGTTCGAAGGCTGTGGCACCGATGCCCCGCGCGCGGCAGTCACCAACCTTGACGACGAATACGGCGCGAAGCTGGCCGCGTTCAGCCGTAAGCGTAGCGCCGTCGTGCTGTCCTATGGGTGGAAGTGCGGCGACTTCCACGCCGAGAAGGTGGACATCAGCCCACACGGAACGCGCTTCGACATGGCCACGCCGCAACAGAAGATTCCCATCTTCTCTCCGCTCATCGGGCGCGTCAATGTGTATAACATCCTGGCTGCGGCGGCCGCCTGCTATGCGCGCGGCTGCGGCTCGCAGGCGATTGCCGGCGGCGTCGAATCGCTTACGCATGTGCCGGGAAGGTTCGAGCGCGTCGACTGCGGCCAGCCGTTCACCGTGGTGGTCGACTATGCTCACACCGACGATGCGCTGCGCAATCTCACAGCGCTCGCCCGCGAGTTCGTCTCGCGCGCCGGAGGAACCGCGAGAGTCGTGACCGTGTTCGGCTGTGGCGGCGATCGCGATCGTGCCAAGCGTCCCCTCATGGGCGAGGCCGCCGGGCGCGGCAGCGATTTTGTGCTGCTCACCTCCGACAATCCGCGCAGCGAGGATCCGCGATCGATCATCAACGACGCATTGGTCGGGCTCCAGAAGACGGGAGTCAAGTACAGCATCGAAGTCGACCGTCGCAAAGCGATTGCACTGGCGTTCGGACAAGCGCGCCCCGGAGATATCGTGCTGCTCGCGGGCAAGGGACACGAAAAGGTGCAGGTCACGCGCGAAGGATCCCGTCCTTTTGACGACGTGGAAGTGGCCCGCGAGGCTTTGCGTGCCTCAGGGTTCGAATGCGAAGCGGCCCGCACGGCAGGGAATCAAGCATGAGGCTGCCCCTGTCGAAGATCGCCGACTTTATTTCCGCCACAACTCACGTAGCGACAGCCGCCTCGGTTGTCCGCCCAAGCGATACTCCGCCCGAAGAAGTTGCACAGGGCTATTCCATCGACTCGCGCACCGTCGGACCCGGAGAACTTTTCTTCGCGGTCAAGGGAGAACGACTCGATGGTCACGATTACGTGAACGCCGCCCTGGAGAAGGGAGCCGCTGCGGCTACTGTCCAGAAAGATCAGCTGCATCGCTATTCCGATAAGACCCGGCTGCTGGCCGTCGACGATACGCTGGTAGCCCTGCAAACGCTCGCCACTGCAGTGCGCAAAATGTGGGGCAAGCCGCTGATCGGCGTCACCGGTTCGGCGGGGAAGACGACCACCAAAGAGGCCGTCGCGCATGTTCTCGGCGCGCGCTTCCGCGTGCTCAAGTCCGAAGGCAACTTCAATAATCATTTCGGCCTGCCCCTCATGCTCTTGAAACTGGAACCAGAACACGACGCAGCTGTCATGGAGTTGGGTATGTCGCATGCGGGCGAAATTCGTGCGCTGGCGAAGATTGCCCAGCCAGAGATCGGTGTTGTGACCAACGTTGCTCCGGTGCACCTGGAGTTTTTTGATTCTATCAGCGGAATTGCACGAGCAAAGTATGAATTGATTGAGTCACTTCCGGCAAATGGAATCGCCGTGCTCAATGCCGACGACGAGTACGTTTCGCAGTTCGGGCGCGACTGCAAAGGCAGGGTGGTCACATACGGTACACAGGCGATGGCCGACGTCCGCGCCGAGAATGTGCACACCCGTGGCGCGGAAGGCTCGGAGTTTGACGTAAACATCGCCGGCACGCGCGAGCACGCGCGTCTGCCACTGGTCGGAGAACACAACATTCTGAATGCTCTGGCGGCCGTGGCCGTGGGTCTGGTTCGCGGCATGAAGCCATCGGAAGCGGTGGTGGCGCTGGCGACTCTCGCGCCGCCCGATAAACGCGGGCAGGTTCTCCAACTGGGTAACATCACGGTCATCAACGATTGCTACAATTCCAATCCGAAGGCGCTGAATGCCATGGTCGATGCCCTGGCAGCGATGAAAGCCGGGCGTCGCATTGTGGTCGCAGGAGAAATGCTTGAGCTCGGTCCGGCGGGGGCAGAGATGCACCGCGCCGCCGGTCAACATATCGCCGAGAAGAAGATCGATGTTCTGGTGGGCGTGCGCGGCATGGCGCAGGCCATAGTCGACGGCGCGCGTCCCGCCGGAACCGAAGCCGAGTTCGTGGCGACGCCCGAGGAAGCCGGCGAGTGGTTGGCGCGCGAAACGCGCGACGGCGACGTGGTGCTGTTAAAGGCTTCCCGCGGAGTGAAACTCGAGAAGGCGCTCGAAACCTGGAAGGCTCGGCGCGGCACGCGAAACTGATTATTGCGAAGGACGGAGGCTGATTGCTCTACTGGCTGTTGTTCGTCAAGCTGCAACACTATGTTGCGCCATTCCGCATCTTTCGCTACGTCACCTTCCGCACCGCATTCGCCAGCCTTACCGCCCTGTTCACCGCGCTGATCGTGGGCCCTCTGGTCATCGGCCGCCTGCGCGACTTCCAGATCGGACAATACATTCGCGAGGAGGGCCCGAAGGCTCATCAGAAAAAAGCCGGCACGCCCACCATGGGCGGACTGCTGATCGTGATCGCGATCATTGTTCCCACGCTGCTGTGGGCCGACCTGAGCAACCGCTTCGTCTGGATCGCCGTGTTTTCCACCTGCGCGTTCGCGGCCATTGGATTCGTCGACGATTACACCAAAGTGACCCGTCGCCGAAACCTCGGCCTGACGAGTCGCGCCAAGTTAGGACTGCAGATCGCCACCAGCATCGTAATTGCCTCCATGCTGATCGCCATGCAAACCTACAACCTATATTCCACCAAGCTGATTGTGCCTTTCTTTAAGCAATTCCATCCGGATCTAGTGCTGGGAAACCTGGAACGGTATCCTCATCTCTGGCCGCTGGCGTTTTTGCCATTTATCGGATTCGTGGCGCTCGTAATTGTGGGTTCAAGCAACGCGGTGAATCTAACGGATGGTCTGGACGGGCTGGCCATTGGCTGCACAGTAATTGCTGCGGGTGCCCTGACCGTGCTGACCTATGTCAGCGGCCACGCGACCTTCGCGACCTATCTGGAATTGCAGCGCATGCCGCAGGTGGGCGAGTTAACCATCTTTTGTGGGGCGATGGTCGGGTCGTCGATTGGATTTTTGTGGTACAACGCGCATCCCGCGGAAGTGTTCATGGGCGACGTGGGATCGCTGGCCCTCGGCGGCGCGATTGGCACGGTCGCCGTCATGATCAAACAGGAACTGCTGCTACCCTTCATTGGGGGCGTATTCGTGATCGAGGCAGTCTCGGTGATCCTGCAGGTCGGCTCCTACAAGTTGCGCAAGAAGCGCATCTTCAAGATGGCGCCCCTGCATCATCACTTTGAACTGCTGGGCTGGTCGGAGTCGAAAATCATCGTGCGCTTCTGGATCGCCTCGCTGGTCTTCGCCCTGTTCGCCCTAACGACGCTGAAACTGCGATGATGGTTCACCACAGAGTCACAGAGACACAGAGAAAATCAAATTCTATTTTTGGTTTTCTCTGTGTCTCTGTGACTCTGTGTTGAAATGGCCTTAATGGATCTCAACGGAAAACGCGTGCTGGTGGTTGGCCTGGGAAAGTCGGGCGTGGCGTCAGCCCTTTTTCTGAAGGCGCACGGCGCGCGGGTGACCGTCTCCGACACCAAGAGCGGCGACGATCTCCGAAACGAAATTCCGGTGCTGCTCGATCACGGCATTACCGTCGAGACCGGGGGCCACGGCGACCGCACGTTTCGCGGCCAGGATCTGATCGTGGTCAGCCCCGGAGTCCCGGTCGATGCGCCGCCATTGGTGCAGGCGCGCGCTTTGGGCGAGGCTGTGATTGGCGAAGTCGAACTCGCGGCCCAGTTCCTCCCGGGACCAATCGTTGCCATCACCGGGTCGAACGGCAAGACCACAACCACCACGCTGACCGGCGAGATCATGACCGCCGCAGGCGTTCCCGCGCTGGTCGGCGGCAACATCGGCACGCCCGCGATCTCATTGGCCGAGCGCGCCCGCGCGGAGACCGTCATTGTGCTCGAGATTTCCAGCTTTCAACTGGAAACCATTCAAACTTTCCATCCGAAAGTTGCGGTCGTATTGAATGTCACGCCCGACCATCTCGACCGGCACCGCACATTCGAAACCTATGTGGACGCGAAAGCGCGCATATTTGAAAATCAGCAGGGCAGCGACTTCACCGTGCTCAACGCCGACGACCCCACCTGCGCAGCCATGGCTTCGCGAACGCGCGCGCAAGTCTTTTGGTTCAGCCGGCAGAAAGAAGTGCAGCAAGGCGCCTGGGTCCGCGACGGCAACATCGTTTTCCGCGACGCCAAAGGGCGGCAGCGCGAGATCATGCAAGTCTCCGAAATCTCGCTGAAAGGCGCGCACAATCTGGAGAACGTGCTGGCTGCGGTCTGCGCCGGCGCTCTGATGGGTTGCGCCCCGGAGAAGATTCGCCAAGCCGTGCGCGACTTCAAAGCGGTCGAACACCGCCTGGAATTTGTGGCGACGATCCGCGGCGTGGACTACTACAACGATTCCAAAGCCACCAACGTGGACGCGACCCTCAAAGCCCTGGAGTCGTTCCCGGCCAACATCCACCTGATTCTCGGCGGCAAAGACAAAGGCAGCGACTACACCGTGCTCAACGACCTGCTGCGCCAGCGTGTCAAGCGCGTCTACACCATCGGCGCCGCGGCCGCGAAACTCGAGTCGCAAATTAAAGGTGTCGAAGTAGTCCCCGCGGAAACGCTGGAGAACGCCCTGCGCAAGGCCAACGCTGCCGCGCAGTCCGGCGACGTGGTGCTTCTGGCGCCAGCCTGCGCCAGTTTCGATCAGTTCAAGAACTACGAGCACCGCGGTCAGATGTTCAAAGAAATCGTGCGCGGATTAGCCGTCGAACTGAAGCCCTGATTCCCACCCGGCGACGCGGCCACGTTCAGGGCCAACGTTGTGAGCCGTGCAGCACTGTAGCCTCTACGACGTTCTCCTTGATCCGATATACAAACAATGAATGGGAGTGGAATAAGAACTGATTCGCGAGTGTCCTCGATCCTGCCTGGGCGCCCGCGTTGCGGAAACGACTCCAATGAAGTCACGCTGTCGTCGATCGTGCGCGCTATGCGGTCGGCGGCCGAGGGATTTTGCACGCGGATGTACTCGATGATTCCTGCGAAGTCCATGGCGGCCTCAGGCGACCAGCGAATCCTCATAAAGTCGACGCTCAGGAGCCGAGGATCCGCCCCATTCGCCGGCGCACTTCCTCGTGCGAAAGAGACTCACCTCTGTCCAACGACGCAAGTCCTTTTCCCACCTCTCGTCTGAACCATTCGTCATGACCTAGATGGGTGCAACCAGTTCCTGCACGATTTGGTCCGGTCCCTTCTTCGGTTTGCGAGGCGATCTGGTTAAGCTTCGCTACGAGTTCAGGTGCAAAGGAAATTTCCATCTATAACGATTGTAGGCGTGATCCCCGAACCAAAACAATCAACAATCAAAAATCAACAATCAACAATTCTTTCTTCGTGTCTCCGTGTCTCCGTGGTGAAATGAACTTCCCATGGCAAAGCGCGTGAGCGTCGACCGCTGGCTGTTCACCGTGACCATGCTGCTGGTGTTTGTGGGGCTGGTGATGGTGTTCTCGGCCTCGGCGGTGATGGCCCGGGAGCGCTTCGGCTCGCCCTACGCATTCCTGTCCAAGCAGTTGATCTGGGCGGTGGCCGGACTCGTGGCCATGGTCGTCGCCATGCGCGTGGATTACCGGCGCTACAAGAACCCGGCGTTGGTATTTTCGCTGATGGGCTTCACGACGCTGTTGCTGCTCTCCGTCTTCTTTCTCGACCGTTCGCACAACACCCATCGCTGGATTCATGCGGGAGGTTTTTCCTTCCAGCCCTCGGAGTTGGCCAAGCCGGTGCTGATTCTGTTTCTCGCCTATTTTCTGGAGGGTCGAGCCAAGACCATTGATGACGTGCGCAACACGCTGCTGCCGGCGGCCGCGCCGGTATTGGTGTTTCTGGGTTTGATTGTGCTGCAGCCGGATCTCGGCACCGCCATCGCCTGCGCCGGAATCGCAGCCTGCATCTTGTATGTAGCCGGAATGAGCATGCGGTTTTTTGCATATGCGTTTGCGGCGTCGCTGGTGCCGCTGTATTTTCTGATTTTTCACGTCAGCTTTCGCCGCGCCCGCATCCTCGCATTTCTGAATCCCTACGCCGACAGTCAGAAGACCGGCTTCCACATCATTCAATCGCTGATTGCGGTAGGCACCGGCGGCGTGACCGGCACCGGGCTGATGGAAGGCAAGCAAAAACTTTTCTACCTGCCGGAGCCGCACACGGATTTTATTTTTGCCGTCACCGCGGAAGAGCTGGGCCTGGTCGGCGCCATGTTCGTGGTCGCATTGTTCGCCATCTTCCTGTGGCGCGGAATGCGCGCTTCTTGGCGCACCGAAGACGTATTCGGCCGCTACTTGGCGGTGGGAATCACAAGCATGGTGGTGCTGCAGGCCTTCATCAACATCAGCGTAGTGCTGGGCATGTTGCCCACCAAAGGAATTCCGCTGCCGCTTGTGTCGTATGGCGGATCGTCGCTATTTGTAACCCTGGCGTGCGTCGGCCTGCTGCTGAACATCACCAAGCAGGCGGAGTGAGACTGCAATTGTTGATTGATGATTTCTGATTGTTGATTACCTACCCCGACTAACAGAGCCGCCGCTTCGCTTGGTTTTTCAATCAACAATCAGCAATCAAGAATCAACAATCATTTATAGTGGCCTTCATGCGCGCAATCCTGGCGGGCGGNNGTCTGGGATGCGGGCCGCATGCTCAACCAGTTCGCGCCCGACGTAGTGATTGGCGTGGGCGGCTATGCATCGGGCCCGGCCATGCTGGCGGCGGTGGTCAAGCACATTCCAACTCTCGCCTTCGAGCCCAATGTGGTGCCAGGCTTTGCCAATCGCATGGTCGCGCGATTCGTGTCGGGCGCGGCGGTGCATTTCGAAGAAACCGCAAAATATTTTCGCCATGCCGAAGTCACCGGGGTCCCGGTGCGGCAGGCGTTTTTCGAAATCGCGCCCAAGCGCGGGGGCACTCCGACCGTCCTTGTTTTTGGCGGCAGCCAGGGCGCGCACGCCATCAACGATGCGATGATCCGCTGCCTGCCGATTTTGCAGCGCGAGGCTCCCAGCATACACATTCTCCACCAGACGGGCGAGCGTGACTATAATGACGCGCTGGCGGCCTATCAAATTTTGGGTGAGTCGGCAGATGTGTTCAAGTTCATCGAGGACATGCCCGCCGCCTTTGCGCGGGCGGACTTGGTGGTGTGCCGCTCCGGCGCGAGCACGGTCGCAGAAATTGCGGCGGCGGGGAAGCCGGCGGTGTTTGTTCCGTTCCCGCGTGCGGCCGATGATCATCAACGCGTCAATGCCGAAGCCCTGGCGCGGCACGGCGCCGCAGTTGTGGTCGAGGAATCGAAACTGGAAGGCGTATGGTTGGCCGAAACGATTGCAGCACTGCTGCAAGATCCACATCGCCTGCAGCAGATGAGCCAGGCCGCGCGCGAGTTGGCGCATCCCAACGCCGCGCACGATATCGCCGCGATGGCAGCGCGGGTCGCAGAGATCGAGAAATCACACAATGATTAACGCGTGTCTTTTTTCAGCTTTGTCATTCCGAGCCGCTCGTAGCCGCGAAGCGGCGAGAGCGAGCGAGGAATCTGCTTTTCTTGTCCTGTAAATCCGTGGCAGAGAAGTTAGCCTTATGTTCGCAAAAATTCAACGCATCCATTTCGTAGGCATCGGCGGCATCGGCATGAGCGGCATCGCCGAGGTGCTGCTCAATCTCGGCTACAAGGTTTCCGGCTCGGACCTGAAGAGTTCCTGGGTGACGCAGCGGCTAGCCGGGCTGGGTGCCGTGGTGTTTGAAGGACATCGTTCAGAAAACATCGCGGGCGCCGAAGTGGTTGTTACCAGTTCCGCAATTTCCGCGGAAAACCCCGAGGTCGCCGAATCGCACAACCTCCACATCCCCGTGATTCAGCGCGCCGAAATGCTGGCCGAGTTAATGCGCCTCAAGTACGGCATCGCCATTGCCGGCATGCACGGTAAGACGACCACTACTTCAATGGTGGCGGCGGTATTGGCCGCGGGCGGGCTTGATCCAACCGTAGTCGTCGGCGGCCGCGTCGACGCCATGGGTTCGAATGCGCGTCTGGGAAAATCGCACTACCTGGTCGCCGAGGCCGACGAGAGCGACCGCTCGTTTCTAAAGCTGTCGCCAATTCTGTCGGTCGTCACCAACATCGATCGCGAGCACATGGATACCTACCGCAACATGCGCGACGTGAAAAAGACCTTTCTCGACTTCATGGACCGCGTCCCGTTCTACGGAATGATCGTCGCCTGCAATGACGATCCGATGCTGCGGCGCCTCTTACCCGATGTTCAGCGCCGCACCGTAACCTATGGCACCAAGCGCGGCTCCGACTTTCTGATCAAGCTCGATGACAGAAAAGAAAATCCCGCAGGCAATTCCCGCCCGCTCAGCCGCTTCCGCGTTACCTATCAAAAAAATGATCTCGGCGAGTTCACGTTGCACGTGCCCGGCGTGCACAACGTCCTGAACGCGACCGCGGCGATCGCCGTCGGCGTGGGATTGGATGTTAACGTCGATTCAATCCGCGGGGCACTCGATCAGTTCCGCGGCGTTGACCGCCGATTCCAATTGCGCGGACGGGCCGCGGGCGTGAGCGTCATCGACGACTACGGCCACCACCCCACCGAGATCAAGGTCACGTTGGCTGCGGCCCGCCAGTGCGGCTTTCGCAAGATCCACGTCATCTTCCAGCCGCACCGCTATACCCGCACCCGCGACCTGGTCGAGGAATTTACCACTGCCTTCGCCGACGCCGATTCCCTGTTCGTGCTCGACATCTATGCCGCCAGCGAGAAGCCCATCGAAGGCATCACCGGCGAAATCCTGGCCCATCGTATTCGGGAAAGAACCGCGAGGATCGGCCGATACGAGAGCTCGCCCGCCGAAGCCGTGGATGCAGCCGTAGCTGTCGCGCAAGATGGCGACATGATCCTGACACTCGGCGCCGGCAGCGTCTCCCAATTCGGACCCATGATTCTGGAGAAGCTGAAAGAACGGGAGGCCGCGCATGTGGGGAACTAACCAGGCCATTGCAAGACTCAAAATTCGCGGTATGGGCCGACTTTCGCCTTGGAGCGGAAATTGGACCGGAATTCTTATCGTCGCCCCACTATGCCTTGCGACGGTGTGTCTCGCACAGCAGTCCCCATCCCAACCTGCGGTGAAGCTCACGCCCCTGGAAGGCGATTATGTGAGCCGCGACTTCCATTTCAAGACGGGCGAGACTCTCCCCGAGCTGCGGCTGCACTACCTGACTCTCGGCAAGCCGGAACGCGATGCCAATGGGAAAGTGACCAATGCCGTGCTGATCCTTCACGGCACCGGCGGCTCCGGGCGACAGTTCCTTGCTCCACAATTTGCGGACGTGCTGTTTGGCCCCGGTCAACTGCTCGACACCACCCGCTATTTCATTATCCTTCCCGACAGCATCGGTCACGGAAAATCAAGCAAGCCGAGCGATCGCCTTCACGCCCGCTTTCCGCAGTACGACTATGACGATATGGTTTCGGCGCAGCGCGAACTGCTGGAGAAAGGACTGGGCGTCAACCATCTGCGCCTGATTCTGGGCACCTCGATGGGCTGCATGCACGCTTGGCTCTGGGGTGAAACCTATCCCGATTTCATGGATGCCCTGATGCCGCTGGCGTGCTTGCCGGTGCAAATCGCCGGGCGCAACCGCCTGTGGCGCGAGATGGTCATCAACGGCATCCGTCAGGACGCCGACTGGAAAAACGGCGACTACATCATCGAACCGCGCGCGGCGTTACAGATCGGAGCTGATTTCCTGCTGATCGCCGGAAGTGCGCCCTTGCTGATGCAGAAAATCCTCCCCACTCGCGATGCCGCTGATAAGTACCTCGACGATTCCATGAATCGCATCACCGCGAACCTGGATGCCAACGACTTCCTTTATGCCGTGAGTGCCTCGCGCAATTACGATCCCTCTGCGCAGTTAGGAACAATCAAGGCGCCGGTTATGTTCGTGAATTCAGCGGACGATTTCATCAACCCCCCGGAGCTGGGCGTTGCAGAGCGCGAAATTAAACACGTAAGGAACGGCCGGTTTGTGTTGATCCCGGTTTCCGAGCAGACTCACGGACACGGCACGCATACCTGGGCCGCTCTCTGGCAACAGTATTTAAAAGAGCTGCTGGGGACCTCGCAGCATTGACACGTTGACGTTTAGCCTCGGGAACTCTCCGACCTCCGCCCGTATCTTCCCTTGCTAACCGATTGAAGTGCCCTTCGTCTATCAGCCATAAGGGGTTCAGGCAATGAAAATGACACAAGCATGGGGATGGCTGGCGGCAGGGGTGCTGGCAGCCGGGTTGAACGCAAACTATTACGATGGCGGCTTTCAGTGGGCGCACCGAGTTGCGGACCGCGTAGGGCACAACTCGGGGGCAGTACTGGCCCTGGCTTCTGGACGGGCCGACCAGTTCCTAGCCGAGGCGCGGGTGCTGACGCCGCGAAGTCAGGCCGCTTCTTGCCGGTTGGCCACGACGCTGGCGCGGGTCCAGACCAGGATATCCCGCTCCCAGACGGGATTCGACGTAATGTCGGTCCGCCAAAAGGCTCAGCTGGCGAAACTAGAAGCGAATCGGGCGCGGATGGAAGCCCCGATCGCGGTCCACACCGCTCATTTCCGGATTGCGACTGCGGCTTTTGACCCTGTCGCCTTCAAGGCCCTCCCGACTCCTGTGGTTTGTCCCCGGGTTCGCGTGAACATTCCCAAACTGCCAATGATGAAGATACCGTTTGCTCCAGAGATTCACCTCGAGATGGCGAGCACCGGTCCGGTCTAACCAATACAGATCAAACCTTTGCCTCTTGGAAAAAGATGGGCGCGGAAAACCAGCCGCGTCAGTTTTTTGTGCGGAAAATAGGCTCGTGTGGCGACAGCCGCCTCGGCTGTCTGGCCAGGACGTAGCCCGGCCCACCCAACGCAACGTCCGTACCCAATCGGGTTCCCTCCTATGCAAAACAATTCAAGTTTTTTCTATCTCATTTCGAGAAATGAAGCTATATTGAAAAAGCTCAGCGATTCCTTGGCGACAACTGACCTGAACTGATGGCGCGGAAATCCAGCGGCTCCATCTTGCAGGAAGAGTTGTACCCACCCAGCGCCCACCCAGCGCGCGAGGAGCTCGACGACGCGCGCCTGGTAGACCTGGATGTAGACGAGGAGTCTCCCTTCCTGCGCGGGCAAAAGCGTGTCTCCGCCCGCCGTAGCGCCCTTCCTAAGAAAACTGCCAGTCGACTTNNTTGAAGTCACCGGCATGCAGAACGTGACCAAGGCGCAAATCATGGAAGTCATGGGCGCCGACATCGGTCGCAACATTTTCTTCATCCCGCTGGCCCAGCAGAAAGCGCAACTCGAACAAATTCCGTGGGTGGAATCGGCCAGCGTGATGCGTTTCGTCCCCAACCGGCTCAAGGTCGAAATCCACGAGCGCACGCCCATCGCGTTTGCACGAGTAGGCCCGCGAATTTCCTTGATCGATGCCGGCGGAACTTTGATGGAGCTGCCGCAAAAACACAAATATTCCTTCCCCGTAATTCTTGGGATGAACCCCGGCGAGCCGCTCTCCACTCGCGCCCCGCGCATGAAGGCCTACAACGAACTGGTCCAAGACCTCGATTCCGGTGGCGCTCGCTACTCCCAGGACCTGAGCGAAGTGGATCTCACCGATCTCGAGAACTTGAAGGTCCGGGTGAATGATCCGGCGGGCGATGTGCTGGTGGAACTCGGTGCGTCGGAGTATCTGAAGCGCTACAAGACTTACGTGAGCCACGTGCGGGAGTGGCGGCAGCAATTCCAGAAGCTGGAGTCGGTGAACCTGCGCTACGACAATCAGGTAATCGTAAATCCTGACATGGAAGGCAGGCCGAAGCAGCCCGCGCTGGCGGCCTCGGCGGCGAGAGCTGCAGCAGCCGCAGGCGTAAAGCCGGCAGCACTGATTACGCGCCTGAGTCCACACGATCGGACTCTTCCCAAGCCGGCATTTGAGTTGACCGAGAAAAAGCTTGACCCCAAGTCGGCGGCGTCAAAAAAGCCGGCGGCCAGGACGAGAGTTAAGAAGGCGAGCGCCAAGGTCAAGGGCACAGCTTCGAAAAAAGGCGTGGCGAAAATTTCCGCACCGGGCGCGAAGGCTGGCGCTGCGAAGACTGCGCTGGCGTCGCAAAAGCCGGAAGCGAGGAAGCCGCCAAAGTTCGCGTCGCCAGTGAATGTGGCGGGTCCGAAACCGAGTCCGGCGATTGCGAAACAGCAAGCGAACCCGAGTTCAGATTAATTGGCGTCGAGGAATTCATAAGCAAATGGGGAACCAGCAGGGAAGTTTTCTTACCGCGATCGATGTAGGCAGCGCCAAGACCTGCGCGCTGATGGCGGAGTTCACCGACAGCGGCCTGCGCTATCGCGGCCACGGCGTCGCCGAATCGCGCGGATCTCGCAAGGGCGTGATCGTTGAACTCGACAAAGCTGTAGCGGCGATTCAGAAAGCAGTCGAGGCAGCGGAAGATATCGCAGGCGCGGCTGTCGAGCAAGCGGTCGTGGGCATCGGCGGAGTCCACGTGCGCGGCATCAATAGCCACGGCGGCATCAGCCTGGGCCCGCGTCCCCGCGAAATTGGGCGCGATGAGATCAAGCAGGCGGTCGCCCGGGCCCGCGCCATCCCGCTGCCGAACGATCGCGAGATCCTCCATCTGTTGCCCCAGGAATTCATTCTCGACGATCAGGCTGGAGTGCACGATCCGCTGGGCATGATGGCGGCCCGCCTGGAAGTTCGCGTCCACATGGTGACGGCGGCGACCAGCGCCACACAAAACGTAATCACGGCGGTCAATCGCGCCGGAGTGCATGTCGACGACACGGTGTTCGAGCCCCTGGCCGCAGCCGATTCAGTGCTGCGCAACGACGAGCGCGAAATGGGAGTATGCCTGGCAGACATTGGCGCCGGCTCGACTGAGCTCATTGTGTTTCAGCAAGGCGCCGTCATTCACACGGGAGTGATTCCGGTGGGCGGCGATCATTTCACCAGTGATCTATCGGTGGGACTGTGCACGCCGTTGGGCGAAGCGGAAAAGATCAAGAAGATTTATGGCAACGCGATCGTGACCCTGATTCCCGAGGGCAATGAAGTGGAGGTTCCGTCCGTGGGCGACCGTCCATCGCGGCTCCTGCCGCAGCGCCTGGTCGCTGAAATTCTGGAGCCTCGCGCGCGCGAACTTTTCGAAATGATGCGCGACACCCTGCGCCACAGCGGTATGTTCGATGTCTGCTTAGCAGGAATCGTGCTCACCGGTGGAGCTTCGCGGCTCCCCGGAATCTTCGACGTAGCGGAGTCAGTGCTGCGCCGCTCCGTCCGGCTTTCCTGGCCGGCCCCGCTCGCCAAGATGCCGTCGACGTTATCCGAACCCGAGTATGCGACCGTGCTCGGCATGGTGAACTACGGCCACCGCGCCCGCACCGCGCGAGGCCTGCAGGAAGATCGCTGGGGATCAAAATTGAAAGCTCTGTTGGTCGGCAAGGGAGCGTAAAAGCGGTGATGAGTGGCTAGAAGCTATTCCACAAAGGGATTTGGGAAGGGCACAGCTTCACAGGCTGCTGAAAAACTCGGCCTGCGGCTGTGTTTTGAAAGGGCATGGCTTCCAGCCGCGCCGTAAGTGTCGCAAAATCAGCAGCGGCTTCAGCCGCCAAGGAGTGAAACACACCATGAAAAACAATTCCGGCATTCGCATCAGCTTCAACGAAGAGGCCCGCAACGACGCCAAGATCAAGGTCATCGGCGTAGGGGGCGGTGGCGGCAACGCAGTCAACCGCATGATGGACGCCGGCGTGGAGGGCATCGAGTTCATCGTTGCCAACACCGACCTGCAGGCGTTGCGCATGTCGCACGCGCCCGTGAAGCTACAACTCGGCGTGAAGCTGACCAATGGCCTGGGCGCGGGCGCTAACCCTGAAGTCGGCCGCAAAGCTGCGCTCGAAGATTCCGACAAAATTATCGAAGCCCTCGAAGGCGCCGACATGGTCTTNNAAACGCCGCATGCAGCAGGCCGAGCGCGGCATCGCCGAACTAATGGAGTCGGTCGACACCACCATCGTCATCCCCAACGAAAAACTGCTTGCCGTCGCGGAAGACGCCGGCTTCTTCGAATCGTTCCGCATCGCCGACGACATTCTTCGTCAGGGCGTGCAGGGCATCTCCGACATCATCACCATCCCCGGCATCATTAACCGCGATTTTGCCGACGTGAAGACCATCATGGCCCGCATGGGCTACGCCGTCATGGGCACGGCCTCCGCCAGCGGCACCAAGCGCACCATCGAAGCCGCTCAAAAGGCGATTGCATCCCCTCTGCTCGAGGCTGGGGCAATCGACGGCGCGCGCGGCATCCTCATCAACATCACCGGCTCGACCTCGCTTAAACTGGCCGAAGTGCAGCAGGCCTGCTCGATCATCCAGAGTGCCGCGCACGAAGATGCGAACATTATTTTCGGCGCCGTCATGGACGAGAAGATGAAGGACTCGGTAAAGATCACCGTCATCGCCACCGGCTTCCGCGAGGCTCCATCCGCCAGGCCGCGTCCGCAGGAAACTCGCACGTCCTTTGCGGCCGCGCATGAAGAGGCGATGGAATTTCCCCAAGAACGGGAATCGCACGATCCCCGGCTGGACCCCGCGCCCAAGCACATCATGGAGAGGGCCGTGTCCGACAGCGGCGTGACCGGCGACCACGCCTACGCGCATAACGCAGCGCCCGCGCCGTTTCACGCTTCCGATCAACTGGCGGGCGAGGTGATTTCGCTCGACGGCATGCGCGACAACCTGCGCGGGGCCATCGTGAACAACTTCGAGCAGGACGATCTCGACGTTCCCGCATTTCTGCGCAAGCGCAACGAAGTGATGTAGAGCGCAGCGAAACGAACGGGGTAGTGCGAAAAGGTTTTCACTCTGGAAGTATCTTTCCAGTAACTAGGTAACGCGTTACCGGAGGCGTCTGTACCCCGGTAATCTGTGCTATGTCTTTATTCCATAATAGGTTAAAGAAGCACTTGAGTTTTTAAGCAGCCAAACTTTTCGGTTGCCAGCAATGAGCTAACTCTCGTACTATCAGCGAAGTCGAGTAATCCTAGTGGGTTACCGCTGGTTGGCACAGTTCGTGCATCGAAGTTAGGGAAGCGTCCGGGGAGCGAAATCAACAAGATGTTCACAGCAAAAAGCCTTCTTCGTCTGTTACTGGCCTTTAGCACCTGCCTGCCCCTGGCCGACATGAGTTGGGCAGCGCACATCAACACCAGCACCCACCCCCAGACCAAGTCAAAATCCCAGCCCCGGAAGATCAGTGAAACCCAGCGCACCCGGCGCCGCATGCACCATTTGGCGCGCAGCCGCAGCACGAACCTCACGCGCGCTTCGGTGAGCACACGCCGCCGTCGCTCGTACGAGCGCTTTCACATGAGTTCGTTCGCCGAAGACATTGGTGCCGGCGACCTTACCGCCGGGGAAGATCCGGTGGTCCGTCAGGCCGCGATTGACGCACTGGGTAACATGAATGGTACCGTCGTCGCCATCGAGCCGACCAGCGGACGTGTGCTGGCCATGGTGAACCAAAAGCTGGCTCTTTCAAGCGGCGCGCAACCCTGTTCCACCATCAAACTTTCCGTGGCCCTGGCGGCACTGAGTGAAGGTCTGGTTTCCAAGGAAACCCAAGTCGCCCTCGGCGGCCGCAGCCGCATGAATTTGACCACCGCAATCGCCCATTCCAACAACGCTTATTTCGAAGCCCTCGGCCGCAAGCTCGGTTTTGAAAAAGTCGCCTACTATGCCCACGAATACGGCCTCGGCGAACTGGCGGGATACGACATTCCCGGCGAACAACTGGGCAGCTATCCCGATGAAGCGATTCCCGAAAAGCTGGGCGGCGTAGGCAAGATGTGCTCGTTCGGTGAAGGCGTCTCCATGACGCCCCTGCAGTTGGGTGCGATGGTTTCGGCGATTGCCAACGGCGGCACGCTCTATTATTTGCAGCACCCCATGACTCCCGACGAAGTGGCGAGCTTTCAGCCGCGCATCAAGCGCCAGCTCGACATCGCTCCCATCATTCCCGACCTTTCCGATGGTATGGCAGGAGCGGTCCAGTACGGCACTGCCCGCAGCCTGCGCCTCAATTTCAACGAAGAAGAAATCCTCGGGAAGACGGGAACCTGTTCGCACGCTGGAACGCGCTTCGGATGGTTCGCTTCTTATGCCAATACCAGCGTTGGGCGCGTGGTGGTCGTAGTCTTCCTGCAGGGCGGACGTCCCACCTTTGGTCCCAAGGCCGCAGAAATCGCGGGACGCATGTATCGCAATATGTACGACCACAATTTCTTCATTGCCACACACGGCTTTCCATCCGATGCGGCTGCAGTGAAGACGGTCATCACAACTCCGTAAACTATTTGGCAACCGTTTCGAGACCGGGTTCTGGTCGCCGATACCTCTTGCTGGGGCTACTGAAGGGAACTGCACGTAGCCCGCGAGTGGTGGGGGCGAGGACGCACCCCAGGACAGCCGCCGAGATAGCGGCGCTACCAAGCAAAGCGCCCAGCCTCAAGGCTGGGCGCGATCGCTATACCGTGATCCTTGACCTCGAAAGCGTAACGCTCAGCTTCGTTGCCCGCGTCCCTTGCTCTCGTCACTGGCGATGACACCGTCTTTAATGTGAATCACACGGTGGGCGTACTCCGCGATATCGCCCTCATGCGTAACCAGAATGATGGTATTGCCCTCTGCGTGCAAGCGGTCAAACAGCGCCATGATTTCCACGCCAGTTTGTGAATCCAGATTGCCCGTGGGCTCGTCCGCGAGAATAATCGACGGGTTGTTCACCAGCGCGCGCGCAATGGCGACGCGCTGCCTCTGACCGCCGGAAAGCTCGTTCGGCTTGTGGCTCATGCGGGCTTCCATGCCTACCGCTGCGAGCGAATTCTTGGCACGCTCCATCCGTTCGTCGGTCGGAATGCCGGCATAGATTAGCGGCAGTTCCACGTTATGCAGCGCCGTGGCTCGGGCCAGCAGGT
Source organism: Acidobacteriaceae bacterium (assembly GCA_003136335.1). The sequence goes on from PLEA01000422.1 coordinate 24,316, forward strand.
TGAATGTCTGAAATACGAATCCGATTTCCTTGTTGCGGATGCGCGCCAGTTCGTCGTCGTCCAGTTCGCTGACCAGTTGGCTATTCAGCCAATACTTTCCCTGCGACGGCGTATCCAGGCAGCCAATCAGATTCATCAATGTCGACTTGCCCGAACCCGACGGTCCCATGATGGCGACGTATTCGTTGCGTTGAATGCGCAGATTCACTCCGCGCAGAGCGTGCACCTGCTGCTCCGATCCCATATCGTAGGTCTTCCAGAGATCCTCGGCCGCGATCATGCACGATTCCGGCGGCGCTAGGTTCGCGGTGTTAGGCATACTGTTGGGCATGATAATGACTTCGGCGGTTGCCATGTTTTTCTCCTGGTCCGGTGCCACTGACCTCTCCCGATCGTTGGATTCACTACGTTTCTGTTAGCAGGCTCCGTTTTCCGAGACTCCTTGGTTCTAACTGGGTTGTTCCAACTCTCCATGTTCCAAATCGGCGGTTCGAGACCTCTGCTGGCTTTTCCTTTGGACGTACCAGTCCGGCTAAGGTTATGACTCTTCGTCTTCTTTCTTAGGAACCGAATTATCGATTTTGACGCTGCTGCCGGGACGCAAGGTCCGCAAAACCTTGTAACTCCCTGTAATCACCTCGTCGCCGTCCTTCAGTCCTTGGAGCACTTCGATATCGGTGGTGCCGGTAATTCCGGTGGCCACCTGAACGAATACCGCCCTCTTGTTCCGGATGACAATAACCCCCTGCACGTCGTCCTCTTTCTTTCCCTTGGATGCAACCTCCGGCGCCACCGGTGCCGCCGCATGTACCGAGCCTGGCGGATTATTCTGCTGCTCGATCTGCGCCTTGCTCCGCAAAGTCAACGCCTGGATCGGAAGCGCCAGCGCACTAGTGCGGGTTGCAGTCGTAATCTTGGCTGTGGTGGAAAGCCCGGGCCTCAGGTCCAGCGGCGCCTCCATCACGTTCACAACCACTTTGAAGTCCTTTGCCTCTTCGCTGGCGGTCGCCTGCTGCGACGTGGAAACCCCGCTGGAGCTGACGAGCGCGTTATCTCCAATCTCAGAAACCGTGCCGTGAAAGATCTTTTTCGGAATGGCGTCAATCGTTACCTCGGCGGGCTGACCGAGACGCACGTTC
>PLEA01000508.1 GCA_003136335.1 Acidobacteriaceae bacterium
GCGTTCAAGGAGGAATTCCGAGTATCCGGAAATCACCATCAACAGGTTGTTGAAGTCATGCGCGATGCCGCCCGCGAGGCGGCCCACGGCTTCCATCTTCTGAGACTGGCGCAATTGTTCCTCAAGGACGCGGCGTTCGGTCACGTCCTCGGCAAACAACTCGAACACGACCTCGCCGTCTCCTCCGTCTGTAACCGAGCGGCCAGAAATGCGAACTATGGTGGGAGTGCTGTCTTTGCGTTTCCATTCGGCCGTCAGTCCCTTGAAGGGTTGGGCAGAGCGCAGAAAATCGGCGAGAGCAAACCACTGGTCGTTGTCGGCATAGAGGCCAAAAATATGCTGCCCAATCAGTTCGTCGGGGGAAGTATGGCTCATCAGTTCGAGGAACGCGGGATTGGCGCTAAGAATTTTGCCAGCGGAATCGCAACGGCAGATGCCATAAGGTGCGTTGGTTACCAGCGACCGGAAGTTCAGCTCGGAACGGCGCAAACTCTCCTGCGCCGCACGCAAGGCCGCATTGAGCCAGCAGATCAGCATCGCCACAAAAAAGAACAAGGAGAGGCGGAGGATGGCCGTGCGCGATTCCGCCGGGCTGCGGGATCCGGTCAGCGAGAAATAGGCGCTAACGGTGAGGGCGAAAGAGGTGGCGACCAGGCCCGGCTTCCAGCCCCCGTACCAGGCGCTCACCATCACGGCCACGCCAAACAGAGCGAGGCGGCTTTCGGATACGTCGGCGAGCAGAATCGTGGGAATCAACGCCAGGGCCGTACTGAGCACCGCGACCCCATACCGGAGTATGGGCGCACGTGCAGCAGGAATGCGGAGTAGGGGGAGGGTTACTCGCATAGGTAGAATGCTAGTTCCATAATGGGAAACGGGAAAGTTACAGGAGTTCATCGCGGTTTTCCGGAAAAACCGGCTCCAGAATGGCCGTAAGCCAAAGAAAAGATTGGCCGGTAGGACAATGGCAGCGCGATTCAGCTTGCATCCCGGGCCGGGAATCTGGACACTAGGCGGGCTGACCCTATTCCATGAATATCGGACTTTTTGGCGGTACCTTCGATCCCGTTCATCGCGGACATCTGGCCCTAGCGCGGGTGGCGCTGGATCGGTACAAACTGAACCGAATTCATTTTGTGCCGGCGAATGTACCGCCCCACAAACAGCGGCAGCCACTTTCGCCTTTCGTACACCGCTTTGCCATGCTGGTGCTCGCCACCGCGCAGCAGAAGGCCTTCGTGCCTTCCTTGCTAGAGGCCCCGGAGGAGGGCGCGGTACCGATTCGAACCAATAAAGACCGCCAGGAAAAACCGAACTATACGATCGACACGATCCGACGGCTGAAGCAGTCATTCAAAGCCAAGGACAAACTTTTCGTCCTGATCGGGATGGACGCTTTTGCCGACATTGCCAAATGGCACCAGCCCGAAGCGCTGTTCGGCGAGTGCGAGTTCGTCGTCGCGAATCGTCCGGGATATTCGCTGGCCGATGTGGCCAACGCCCTGCCTGAGAGCCTGCGTCCACGGCCGGAGGTGACGAAGCCATTTCAGAAACAAGCCGCCACCGGCGACTTGGTGCTGAAGGGAGTGACCATCCACCTGCTCGAAGATCTGCACCAACCTGCATCGGCGACAGCGATTCGACAGGCCGCCGCCGCCGGCAAGCCCCTGGGCCGTTTTGTGGACTCGGTAGTGGCGGACTACATCAAGAAGATGGGGCTGTACAAATAGTCGATGGTCGTTCGTCGTTCGTCGTTGGCCAAAATCATCCGGCGGCACGATCCTCAGGGGCATCCCGCTCAGGTTTGAGGCAGGCTGTCAGTTACAATGAGATCGAGCTAACGACCCACGACGAACGACCAACATCCAACGACTGATCCTGCATGAAGAAGAACCAACTCAAACAGCAAATCGCCGCCGTCATCCAAGCCTGCCTCGAAAAAAAGGCGGAAGAACTCAGCATCCTAGAAATGGAAAAAGGGTCGGGAGCATTCACTGACTACTTCATACTGTGCAGCGGAACCAATCCGCGGCAAGTCCAGGCCATCGCCGACGAAGTGGAGCTGCGTCTGAAGGCCGCGGATTTGCGCCCGGCGCACGTCGAGGGCTACAGACAGGCTGAATGGGTGCTGCTGGACTATGTTGACTTCGTGGTGCACGTTTTCTCCGAAAAGGCGCGCAAGTTCTACGATCTGGAGCGCCTGTGGAAGTCGGCGAAGCGGCTGGAACCCGGCGATTTGAAAACAATTCCACGGAAGCGGAAGCTTGAGCTCAAGCCGTCCGCTGCGAAAAGGAAACAGAAAAAGACGGCCTAGCAGGCCGCGGAAAAAGTCAGCTGGTTCGATTCTGAAAGGGCGATTTTGAAAGGGCGTGACTTTGAGGCGCTGAAAGGGCACGACTCTGACAGCTTTGAAAGGGGGCGGCTTTTAGCCGCTGAGGGAATCTCAACCGAACGAAAGAGTGCGACACCCGGCTAGAAATCTTCTTCTTTTCAAAAATCTGAAGAATGCCATGACCTCGCACCCAGACTCCAAGCCGGATTGGGGAAACCAATATCGCCTAGTTGCCTCCGAGAAGTGGAAAGCAAAGTCGCCGGCCATGGGCCAGCCCGCGACCGATGCGCTGGTGGAATACGCGCAGCCGGCGCCGGGCATGCAAGTACTGGATTTGGCTAGCGGCACCGGCGAGCCAGCAATCAGCCTGGCGTCTCGCATGGGCGCGCACGGACACGTCACGGCACTCGATCTGAGCGCGGATCTTCTCGAGATCGCCGCGCAGCGCGTCCGCACCCGCGGCCTTAACAACTTCACCACCCAGCAGGCGGATGCGCACAGCCTGCCTTTTCCGGAGAACAGCTTCGATCTTGCAACCTCGCGCTTCGGAGCGATGTTCTTCCGCGATCCGATACTCGCCTTGCAGGAACTGCGACGCGTTTGGCGGCCGGGGGCGCGGGCTTGCTTTCTGGCGTGGGGGCCGTTCGACCAGCCTTATTGGCGGAGCATGATGGGCGTGGTGCATCGGGATGTCGGCGGGCCTTTGCTGCAGCCCGGTGGTCCCGATCCTTTTAAGTTTGCCGTGCCCGGCAGCCTGTCGGAAGTCTTCCGCAGTGCTGGATTCGATGCGGTCGAGGAAGAAACCAAAACGCTGCCGTGGACGTGGCCTGGCTCGGTCGAAGAAGTCTGGGAGCAGGCGCAGGCCGTCGCTGTTCCATTTCGTCCGATGCTGGAGCGTGTCCCCGGGGAGAAGTGGCTGGAAATCCAGGCCGAGGTACACGCCGCGGTGCGCCAGTAGTCTGACGGCGAGAAGATCGCGTTCGGAGCGTCGGTCGTGTTGGCCTCGGGGAAAAAGTGAGAGTGAATCCGCCGTGAAGATCAAGATTGCGTGGATTGGTAAGACGAAAGAACCGGCGATCGCATCGCTGACGGAAGAATATCTCAAACGAATCTCCGGCTACGTAATGGCGGAAGGCGTCTCGGTGCGAGACGAAGCGACCTTACTCGAAATGTCCGGGCGCTCGGCTGCTACGAAGACCGGGACGAAGTCGACTCTGGTGCTTCTGGATTCGCGCGGCAAAGAATTCTCCTCCGAGCAGTTCGCCAAATTCCTGGGAGATTATCAGGACCGCAATCCCTTGCGGCTGGTCTTTGCCGTGGGCGGCGCAGACGGCTTTAGCGACACCGCGCGGGCCGCCGCGCAGCACACGCTCTCACTCGGGAAGATGACTCTGGCACATGAGTTGGCGCGAGTGGTTCTGCTGGAGCAGGTCTATCGGGCGTTTACGATTCTGAAAGGGCACCCGTATCATTCGGGCCATTAAGTCAGGTCGACGATTGCGATGTTGAACTGCCGTCGCGGCTCTAAGTCGGTACTATTGCATTGCTTTCGTAAACAATCCCAGGGAACCACTGAAAACAGCTGGTAGCTTGGAGTGTTTGCGATGAAATCAAAAGAAATGAAGCGTTGGCTCCCCAACAAGAAGAATCGTCCGGTCGTGAAGTCCCTATCTGTGCCGACCGAGGAGGATGGGGGGACTATCAAATTCGATCTCGACCATTCATTTCTTAAGAGCGCTTTCTCTCGTTCCCATTAGCACTTTCAAAATCTCCTGCGCCAGGTTGCTGGCGTCCACGCCTTCCATGTTAGTGAGGACGACTACTCCGGCGCGCGGCGCGGGTGCGATCGTAAACGAAGTGCTCGTCCCCTGCTGGCCACCGTTGTGTCCCACGGAAACGCTGCCGTCCTCGCTGCCATTACCCCAGCCGAGACCGTACTCGTCCTTCGATCCATCAGACGGCCTAAGTGGAGTCCACATCAAATCCCGCGTAGAGCGGCGGATCAGCTTGTCGTTCAGAATCGCCACTTCGAAGCGCGCCATGTCTTCCGCCGACGATAACCAGCCGCCGCCCGGAATCTTGTAGCTGGAGTCGAGAAAGTCGGCATTCTGCACGCTGCCAGACTCCGT
>PLEA01000417.1:0-9635 GCA_003136335.1 Acidobacteriaceae bacterium
TCGCCAACGTCGTAGCCTCGCAGATCGCGACCCACCAGCCCTACGGAGGCGTCGTGCCGGAACTGGCATCACGGGAGCATCTGCGCGCTATTGTTCCCGTGGTGCGCCAGGCGCTAGCCGAGGCTAAGCATACATACGAGTCCGTCGATGCGATCGCGGTTACCCAGGGCCCAGGTCTGGCCGGAGCGTTGCTGGTCGGCATCAGTTACGCCAAGGCGCTCGCCTTCGCGCTCGACAAGCCACTCGTCGCGGTGAACCATCTCGAAGGCCACATTCATGCCGTGCTCCTCGAGGAGCGTCAGAAGGGGAACCACGAACTGCAGTTTCCATTGCTTGCCCTGGTCGTCTCTGGCGGACATACCCATTTGTATTTGGCGGCGAAAAAAGGCGATTCCTGGACCTACGAGAATATCGGCCACACTCGCGACGACGCCGCGGGCGAAGCCTTCGACAAAGTCGCCAAGCTTTTAGGCTTGGGATATCCCGGAGGCCCGGCGATCGATCGCCTCGCTCCCCACGGCGACGCAAGGGCCGTGAAATTTCCTCCCGCCCAGATCAAGCATCGCGATCGCCGTGGCAGAAACGACGGCAAAGTCGTCGACGTGGACGACCACCGTCCGCGCTTTGATTTTTCTTACAGCGGCATCAAGACGGCCATTTTGCGCTATGTAGAGACGCACGGCATGCACACGTCCGTGGAAGCGCGTCGCAAAACCCTGGCGAATATTGCGGAACCCAAGCCGGAAGATTACCTCGCCAGCTGCGACAAGCTCACGCTCGACCTAGTGGCATCCTTCCAGCGCGCGATCGTGGAAGATCTCGTGGGAAAAACTCTGGCGGCGGCCCGGGTCTACGATGTGGCCACTCTCTTCGTCACCGGAGGAGTTGCAGCCAACCAGGAATTGCGGCAGACTTTTGAACGTGAAGGCGCGAAACAAGGCCTGCCCGTGTACTTCCCCTCGCGTCCGCTATCGACTGACAATGCGGCCATGATCGCCGCCGCAGCCTACCCCAAATTTCTGTTGAAAGATTTCGCTCCGATGGATTTTTCTGCGGAGGCCGGCCTGCTCTTGCGCTAAAAGATCCTGCGCTAGCCAGCTTCTGATTATCCGGTTGCTTCAGCAACCCCCAATCGGTTGTGGTTGAGGTCTCGAGCTCCTCGAATCTGCTCATACTCGGTTGATTTGCGGCCGGTTCCGAGACCAAGAAGGGTCTGAAATGCGGCAGCCAGCGTCTTGCGGCGATTGTGCCGAAAGACGCATTCATCGAAGTATACCCGGAGTTGGGCCTTACTCACACCGTGGTAGGTGCCGATGAGCCACTGTCGGAGGTTGCCCATGGCTCGATCGGCAAGTGGAACGGCGGACTTTGCACCTTTTCGTAGCTCCGAGCGGAGCGGCTGGATGCGAGCGACATGTTTAAAGCCGGCCTCAACGAGACCTGCGAAACTTTTGAGGCCGTCCGTATAGATGGCGGAACCAGGTGCAACGTTCCGGGTAAGTACCGGGATTATCGGGCTGGCCTTGAAGTCGGGAATCACGTTTATGCGAGCTCGACCGGACGCGTGACCACGCTTTTCCACGGCCACCAGAACGAGAGCCGCTCGTCGATCCTTGAGTTGCCGGCTCCCTTGCGGCCCGGCTTGCTCCCCGCCAACCCACGTGTCATCAACCTCTACCTCGCCGCGCAGGGGCTCCCGAGCCGCATTCACCATCGCCCGGCGGAGTTTGTGAAGCATCATCCGCGCGGTCTCGTAACTGGAAAGACCGAGTTGACGCTGTAGAAGCAGGGCGGACACGCCACGCTTGTCCGTGGTCATCAGATACGCCGCCCAGAACCAGTGGGTCAGTGGAATCTTGGTCCGGTGTAAGGACTGTCCCGGATGTCAACCAAACTTGGTGCCGGCATTGGGCGCATTGGTGACGCCCTTGGTTCACCAATTCATACGCTCTTTCGTGCCCGCATCGCGGACAACTGAACCCATCCGGCCAACGGCACGCCGTCAGATACTGCTGGCAAGCCTCCTCTGTGGCGAAGTCGGTCTGAAACTGACGAAGCGTCTTGGGGAACGGTGGTCGGGCCACCCTTATACACTATCCATTGGGGCTTGCTGAAGCAACCGGATCATCAGAAGCCAGCTAGCTGCCTGCGGAATGCGGCTGGCTCGCCTTGTCCAACACCGCATCCAGCGCCTTGGCAAGCTGTGCCTCGATGTCGATGTCCTTGTAGATGGCAAAGTTCGCGCGCTTCTCCGACTGGTCGAAGCCGCCCGCCTTGTGGGCGACAATAATGATAGGAACTCCGGCCGTCTCCGGCTTGCTCTTCAGCGCGGTGATCAATTCGCTTCCCGACATCTTCGGCATCACCATGTCGGTGATGATCAATGCCGGTTGCACGCGGCTCAGGACTTCCAGCGCTTCCTCGCCGTTGGTCGCAGCCTCGACCGCAAAACCGCGCTGCTCCAGAAAGTGGCACACGGTATAGCGGATCAGCATGGAATCGTCGACTACTAGAACCACTGTGGGCATAAGAGACGGAGGTTGTACCCACACGCCCCCGCGTCGGACACTAGCAGGGGAGTTTGGGGCGAACAAGCCGAAAGCGCTAGCCGAGATTACCTCTGTCACGCCCCAGCCCAAAATGGAAATCAGATCTCGGTTTCTGGGGCGCGCTCTTCGATATTCATGTCTTTGAATTCGCTGGACTCGAAGATTTCGCCGCACTCCTTACACTCGACGAACTCAAAATCCTCGTCTCGGCTGACAATTTGCACGCGTGGGTGCTTGCAGGGCTGCTTGATATCACGGCTTTGAGCAGAGGTCGACTTTGAGGTCATAAATCCGGAAGGCTCCAAACGAACAAAGACGGAGGGACTGTTTGCGCCGGAATTTCACGGTATTTTAGACCCGGTTTGCCGGTTGTCAAGTCCCCAAGGGTTACATCGCGGTGAATTCGTAACCCGGGCAAAGCGGGAACGTGGATCTCTCCCAATCCTTGGTACTCTTAAATTCCGACTAAAATTGTCGTAGTAGTCTAAGCCATTCAGCCCGTGCTACTTACCTTTGGGGATCGCTTTCTGACAGCTGCCTGCGGGAGCTTGCCTTAGACTAGACGGGTAACGTAAAATGAATTACGACGGAAAAGGTCGGGTTTTGTATCCAGCCCGACTTGTTGGGGTTTTACCCAGGAAACCAGTGCTGAAGCTCACCAAGAAAGCCGACTACGCGCTGATAGCGATGAAGCATCTCGCGGAGCACTCCACCGGGGGCTCTCGCAGCGCAAAGGACGTGGCCGATGCTTACAGCATCCCGCCCGAGGCGCTGGCGAAGATTCTGCAACGGCTGGCCAAGGTGGGCCTGTTGCAATCGCAGCATGGCACGAATGGCGGATACACGCTGGCGCGGGCGGCCCACACGATTTCGGCCTTCGAGGTGATTCAGGCCATCGATGGACCGCTGTTCATTACTTCCTGCGTCACGGTGCGCGGGGAATGCGACCAGACCGACCGTTGCAATATCCGCGAACCGCTGCGCAAGGTGAACGAGAGTATTGAAGCGGTATTGAAGCGCATCAAGATTTCGCACATGCGGGAAGAACCGGAAGAAGCCGGGAGTGACGCTCCCAAGGCGGCAGATTTGGTGACCATCACCTGAGCCGTCGAGAACGCAAGATTCATCCAATGAGATTAGTCGAAGAGCTTAAGCGAAGTAGGAGAGGCAATCAATGAGCACGGACGTAAAGACTCCCCAGGTACATACGCAGACGCACCATCCCGACGCCAAGGGCGTGAAGCTGCCCATTTATATGGATAACCACGCCACCACCCAAATGGATCCGAGGGTGTTAAACGAGATGCTGCCGTTCTTCATGGAGAAGTTCGGCAATTCGGCCAGCCGCAATCACTCGTTCGGGTGGGCTGCCGAAGAGGGTGTGGAAACGGCGCGCGAGCAAATCGCCAAGTTGGTCGGCGCGACCACGAAAGAAATTATCTTCACGTCGGGCGCCACGGAGAGCGACAACCTCGCCATCAAGGGCGTAGCCGAGATGTATCGCGAGAAAGGCAACCATATCATCACCGCGGTCACCGAACACAAGGCCGTGCTCGACACCTGCAAGCGGCTGGAGAAGTACGGTTTCCGCGTCACCTACATGCCGGTCCAAAAGGACGGCTTAATCGATCTCGACGACCTGAAGCGTGCCATGGATGACAAGACCATCCTGGTCACGATCATGGCGGCCAACAACGAAATCGGCGTGCTGCAGCCGGTCGCGGAGATTGGCAAGCTGTGCCGCGAGCGCGGCGTCATCTTTCACACGGATGCCGTGCAGGCTATCGGTAAAGTTGCGGTCGACGTGAACAAGCAGAACATCGACGTCATGTCGATCACCGGGCACAAACTGTACGGGCCCAAGGGTGTAGGCGCGTTGTACGTGCGGCGCAAGAATCCACGCGTGCAACTGTCCGCGCTCATTGATGGCGGCGGCCACGAGCGTGGCATGCGCTCTGGGACGTTGAACGTTCCTGGTATCGTCGGCCTGGGCAAGGCCTGTGCCATCGCACAAGAGGAAATGCCGCAGGAATCCTGCCGTCTCGCGGGCCTGCGTAATCGCCTGCGCGACCGCATCATGAACCGGCTGGATGAGACCTATATCAACGGCTCGACCGAGCATCGCCTCCCGGGCAACTTGAACATCAGCTTCGCGTATGTGGAAGGCGAGTCGCTTCTCATGGGCATCAACGACATCGCCGTCTCCAGCGGTTCGGCCTGCACCTCGGCAACCCTGGAGCCATCGTATGTATTGAAGGCTCTGGGCACGGGCGACGACTTGGCGCACAGCTCGATTCGTTTCGGCATCGGCCGCTTCAACACCGAAGCCGAGGTCGATTACGTCGCCGATCGCGTCATTGAGACGGTCGAGCGTCTGCGTGAGCTTTCTCCGCTGTATGAAATGGCGAAAGAAGGCATCAACCTGAAGGACGTGAAGTGGGCCGGAGAGTAAGTCAGTAAAGGTTTCCGGTACGGAGCACCCAATTCGCAGTAGCATCCAGCCGCGAAGCGGCGGAATATGAAAGCCCGGCACGGAAGTGCTGGGTAGATCAAGAGATAAAAGAACAAGTCCCTTTAAGGGACGGCACAAGATTCCAGAGGCTGAGGAGAAATAAATGTCATATAGCGATAAGGTTCTCGATCATTACTCCAACCCCCGCAACGTCGGCTCGATGGACAAGTCGAGCGCGGACGTGGGCACCGGCTTGGTGGGCGCGCCCGAGTGCGGCGACGTCATGAAGCTGCAGATCAAGGTCAATCGCGAAACCAACGTCATTGAAGACGCCAAGTTCAAGACCTTCGGCTGCGGCTCAGCCATTGCCTCGTCATCACTCGCCACCGAGTGGGTCAAAGGCAAGACTGTGGATGAAGCTCTGACCATTAAGAACATGGACATCGTGAAGGAGCTCTCGCTTCCTCCGGTAAAAATCCATTGTTCGGTGCTGGCGGAGGACGCAATCCGCGCCGCCATCGGGGACTGGAAGAAGAAGCAGGAAGTGGCCAGCCCAGTCGCCGCCGAAGCAAAGTAAGCGTCGGGCACCGACTCCTACGACTGTCATCCCTCGCGGAGCGAGGGACCTCGGTTTCAGCCCGCGCCAAGAGACTGTGGCGCGCAAGCAGGAACCGAATGGATGTCGGGAAGGGCACGACTTGAGTCGTGCCGTTTGAGGACGGATCAACGTGGCTTTAGCCGCTGAGGGAATGCGTAAGGATTGATGACAACCGCAACGGAACAAGGAACCCAACCCGCACAGGCCCCCGCTAAAGGAATTCTCGTCACCGAGAAAGCCTTGGTTAAGGTGCGCGGCGCCATGGCCAAGGAAGGCATTTCGCCGGACCAGGGCGGCTTGCGGCTCGGCGTACAGGGTGGCGGATGTTCGGGCCTGAGTTATAACATTCGGTTCGACACGCAACCGCGCGATCGGGACCGCATCTTCCAGTTCAGCGATGTGCGGGTCTTCGTCGACCCGAAGTCGTTCATCTACCTGCACGGCATGACTCTGGACTATCAGGAAACACTGATGCAACAGGGCTTTGTTTTCGTGAATCCCAAGGCATCGAAGTCGTGCGGCTGTGGGACTTCGTTCTCTGCCTGATGCCTTTGTGGGCGGGCGACTCGCCCGCGGTCTCTGCCCGAGCGCGACGGTTTCTGCGCACTTCGTAATGCCACTTACGTTGGCTATTTAAGGAAAAAGAATGTCCAAATCCGTTCTTACCGAGATCAGCGCGAAGCCCCTGGCGGAGGACACTCACTCCTGCTGGTCCTGCGGCTCAATGCGCGCCGCGCACTTCTGTGAGTCCTGCGGTAGAGTTCAGCCCCCGGTTCCAGTCGACTATTTCTCGTTCTTCGGCCTGCCGCCTAAGCTGAATGTTGACGTCGCGGCGCTGGAAAAAACCTTCTACGAATTGAGCCGCAAACTTCATCCGGATTTGAATGCCCGCGCCGGCAGCCAGGAACAGGAATGGAGCCTGGAACAAAGCTCCCTGCTCAACGACGCGTACCGCACCCTGCGAGATCCGATCAAGCGTACGGAATACCTTCTGCACCTTGAAGGCGTGGAGTTGGAAGAGCAGTCGAAAAGTGCGACCGAGCAGGCGCGCGCCAAGGGAGAGACTAAGAAACAGATTGTCCCGCCGGATTTGCTCGAAGAAGTCTTCGAGCTCAACATGCAGCTCGAAGAACTGCGCATGAACAAAAAGATGGGTGAGGACGATCCCGCACTGGTGGAAGAAATCGGAAAGCAGAAACTATCGCTCGAAACCAAACACGAAGCGCTGCTGGAGGAACTGCAAGCTTACTGGAAAAGCTGGGACAGCCTGATCGATCGCAACCCGGCAGCGAGCGAAGAGCGCACACAGGTAAGAAACAAGATGGTGGACGTGCTGAATCGCCGCAATTACATCCGCAATTTAGTGCGAGATGTGAATGAGGCAAGGGAGAATTGAGTAAGTTGGAGAATTGAGTAATTTAGTAATCGGGTAATTTTGTAATCAAAAACACCGAAGGTTTTCAATTTCTAAATTACTCAATTACACAATTACAAAATGAGTTCTGATCGCATCGTCGGAATTGACCTGGGTACCACGAACTCTCTGGTGGCTTTTATGCAGGGGGAAACCCCTGTCGTAATCCCCGGCGACGACGGCCTCAATCTGCTTCCCTCAGTGGTCGCGTTGGACGCGAACAACCATCCCGTCGTCGGCAATGCCGCGCGCAATGCCCTGATCGAAACGCCGGAGCGCGCGGTCTACTCCATCAAACGCCTGATGGGGCGCGGCGTCGAAGACATTCGGGAAGAATTGAAACTCTTCCCTTTTCGCCTCGCCGACGACATGCAGGCCGGAGAAGTACTCCGCATCACACTGGGCGACAAAACTTTCACTCCGCCGGAAATTTCCGCGCTGATTCTTCGCCAGCTCAAACGCAGCGCGGAACGCTTCTTCGGCGGCCCGGTTACGAAAGCAGTCATCACCGTACCAGCGTACTTCAACGACGCGCAGCGCCAAGCGACGAAAGATGCAGGCCGCATCGCCGGCCTCGAAGTTCTGCGCCTGGTCAACGAGCCGACCGCCGCATCACTGGCCTATGGTCTCGACAAGAAGCAGAACGGCATCGTCGCGGTTTATGACCTCGGCGGCGGAACCTTCGATATTTCGATTCTGAAGCTGCATGACGGGATCTTCGAAGTCATCGCCACTAACGGCGACACTCATCTTGGCGGCGACGACATCGACAATCTGCTTATCACCATCGCGCTCGACGACGTGCGCGGCGACCTCGCCCTCGACCTTCGCCGCAACGCCGAAGCTGTACAGGCGATTCGCAAGGCCGTCATTGACGCCAAGATCGCGCTTTCGTCGCAGCCCTCGGTCAAACTCGACATCGAATTGCCCGGTGGCAAGCACTACCGGCGCGAGATTACCCGCGAGCAGTACGAGCAACTGATTCAGCCAATCATCGATCGCACCGTCGGCCCCTGCAAGCAAGCGATGAAGGATGCAGCCCTCAAGCCTGAACAGATTGACGAAGTCGTGCTCGTCGGTGGCTCGACGCGTATCCCAAGGGTTCGCGCGCTGGTGAAGGAATTGTTCCACCGCGAACCGCAGACTGATTTGAATCCCGACGAAGTGGTGGCGCTGGGCGCGGCCGTACAGGCGAACATCCTCGGCGGCGGCTCCGAAGCCACCGAGAACATGCTGCTGCTCGATGTGACTCCTCTTTCCCTGGGCATTGAGGTCGCCGGCGGCGTCACCGACAAAATCATTCTGCGCAACTCGACCATCCCTGCTTCGGCCACGCAGTTCTACACCACGCAGGTCGACGGCCAGGCCAACGTTGCGATTCACGTCTTGCAAGGCGAGCGCGAACTGGCAAAGGATTGTCGATCGCTGGCGCGTTTCGATCTGAAAGGCATTCCGGGCATGGCCGCAGGCATTCCTCGAGTCGAAGTTAAGTTTCTGATCGACGCCAACGGCATTCTGCACGTGTCCGCGCGGGAGCAGCGCAGCGGCAAAGAGGCAGAGATTCAAGTGCAGCCTAGCTACGGCCTGACCGACGAGCAGGTTGAGGGTATGATTCTCGACTCGTTCGACAATGCCGAAGAAGATTTCCGTCGGCGCCAGCTGATCGAAGCGCGCAGCGAAACCTCAACGATCCTTGCCGCCCTCGAAAAAGGCAAGAAGAACGCGGCTTGGGGACAGCTCACCACCAGCGAGAAAAAGAAGATCGCGAAAATGGAAAAGTCGCTGGCCGCAGTGAATGCCGAGGATGATTATCAGGCCATCCGCAAAGCCATCGATGCGTTGAACCAAGGCACGATGCGATTGGCGGAGTTGATGATGGACACCGCCGTCTCGACGGTACTCAAAGGCAAGAATCTGGACGAGACGGATCTGGGCGAGGGCCCAACCGCCCCGCATCCCATGGCGAAAGCGGAATTCGAGTAGTTGTAGCGCCGGCATCTCGCCGGCAGGAGTGCATATGGCTGAAGAAAAGACACAAGGAGTTGGCACGTTGACCGAAGAAGCGCCCGGCGAAAACACGGTTCAGATCACTTTCCTGCCCGAAGGCAAAACGGTCCAGTTCGAGAACGGCAAATTGCCTTATGAAGATCACGGCAAGGAGCAGTCGCTGCTCGACGTGGCCCTGAATTTCGGCATTACGCTCGACCACGCCTGCGGCGGCAATTGCGCATGTACCACCTGCCACATCTGGGTGAAGGAAGGCGCGGAGAATCTTTCCGCCATGGACGACGACGAGGCCGACCGGTTGGACATGGCCGCCGATCTCCAGTTAAACTCGCGTCTCGGCTGCCAGGCGCAAATCGCCAAGCCCGGTAAAGTAGTCGTCGAGATTCCCGCCTGGAATCGTAACTATGTCTCTGAGGAGCACTGAGGATGGCAAAGAAATTAACTTGGGACGACGCCGAAGACCTCGGCATCCTGCTTTCCGAAACCCACCCCACGCTCGATCCGCTCGCCCTGCGCTTTACCGATCTGCACCGCTACGTCACCGAACTACCGGACTTTGCCGGCGATCCCAAAGCGTCGAACGAAGGCAAGCTGGAAGCGATTCAGATGGCGTGG
>PLEA01000417.1:9679-9889 GCA_003136335.1 Acidobacteriaceae bacterium
CGATTGTGATAATCCTGCACGCCGGGAAGCATGCGCGTCGGAGAGCGAAAATCCATCAAAACCCATGGCGTCATTCCCGCCAGATTCGGCATGCGCTCCACCATGCCAAGCTGGTGTTTAAATAAATTTTCCTGATATTCCTCAGTCCAGATCTCGTCCGCCTCGCCGTGACGGCCGTACTGCGCGCCGCCGCCGAATTCGCTGACGATG
>PLEA01000507.1 GCA_003136335.1 Acidobacteriaceae bacterium
CCGTTGAAATTTTCGCCCCTGCGGCACGTCATCGCACCGCGGCCATAACTGCCACCGACCACAAACGCGGCCTTGAGAACTGATGGAAAAACAACCACACAGTCGGCTTTATCGAGGAGATCTTGGGGGATGTCGTCTGGAATATTCAAAATCTCTGTCAGCACCGTGCCGGCATTCTTCAGACGATCTTCGTCCTTTTCTTTGTCGTCTGCCCAACCGGTGATTGCAAGCAACAATGCGCCCAGTGCGCACGCGAATATCCTTTTCTTCATGGGGCCTCCTAGAAACGCATAGTTGCGGTAACCCACCGCGCCGTAACCTACAGTATGGTTCGACCCTAGCTCCCGGCGGTACCGCCACGCGAGAATTCCCTCCTCGCGCTGCCGAACGGCAGCGCCTGCGCACAGCTACTTTTTCAGCATCAACGTTCAGCGTGCAATACGTTGAAAGTCGCAACCGGGGGGAATTTTTCCTGTACATCCTTCGTTGGTATCGCGCAGGACTCTAAGTCAGAGACTTGCGCGGTTCAAACCTGGCTCGGCGTAGAAGGAGATAACGGCAAAACTGCCACACCCGCTCACCACTCGGTAAGGAGGGCGTGGCTTGCGCGCATGTGACTCAGCAAACAGATTACCGATCTCGAAGCAGAGCATCGATTTCACCTGTTCACTCGCGACAAGCGACGGGTTGTGGAACTCACGGATGCAGGTCGTCTCTTCGTGGAAGAGGCCCGCTCTGCGCTCTCGCATACGGAGCGGGCCGTGCATTTCGCTCGTGCTGCACACGATGGGTCCGATAGCATCTTGACGATTGGGCACTCACCCTACGCCAATCACGACTGGGTTTCCGCGATGCTTTGCAATGCTCCCGTGCCTCTGGAAACCGCCAAGACGAATGAGGACGGCGCGGCCATCCATGAACAGTGCTATCTGCTCAAGGTGAAATTAAGCGAGCAAGCACTCCTTGATTCAGCGCCGGAAAAACAGAGTCATTCAGCGTGAGGAACTGCGCCGCTGGGGGGGCGCATAAACCGCGCGGCACTAATCTTCCTACTCCAGATGACACGAGATGTGTTTCCTCAACATTCTTGGCAGATCCCAGCACGCTGAATTAGGGAATGAAGTAGTTAAGCGGCGATTTCATCTAGCAGTTCCCGCGCTTTTCCGATCAGAACTGCGACGGCTTCAGATTTGCTAACGACGGCGGATGCCCCTGCCCGTTGAGCCTCCTTCTCCATGAATGAGTCGATGTGAGCGGAGTAGATGATCACTGGTACGGAGGGCATCAGTTTCCTTAGAATTCGCGTTTCCTCCAAGCCATTCATGAGCGGCATGGAAAGGTCTGTCACAATCAGAGCGGGTTGAAGCAGTAGTGCTTTTTCGACGGCCTCGCGGCCATTTTCGGCGTATCCGCAGACTTCAAAGTCTCCCTCGCAAGTGAAGAGTTCGCAAACGGCCTTACGAATTGCCGGACTGTCATCGACGACCAACACTGATCGGACAGGCACTTCCCCTCCACACAATCCTTGTTGGCCAGATGTTGACGGTTCAGATGCCGTCGATCTCACAGATGTTGACTCAATATCGAACAAAGAGGGACTTCGGCGAATTTGAGCCAATGATCCCGCTCGGACCCTTGGGGGGCCAGGCGTGCTATGCCTCAGCTGATGCATTATGAAAGAGTGCCCCGCCTCAGAAGGTCGAGGCTGGGTGTGGCGCCGCCTCCGCTCCGCTGCGCTGCGCTGCTGAGGGCTTCGCTCCGCTACGGCGGCTAGAGAGAGTAATGGCAGTGGTGTGTGCGGTGGGAAACAAGTGCAGGTGGGCATTGGCAAATCGTCTGGAGAATGGCACTTTACCTTGAGGGAAAGCCAGCGTTGACACGAATGAGCTTTCCCCCGAATTTTGTCGGGTCTGGGAAAGAATTCTTCCGAAATCGCAAGAGCTCTTGGGATTACCCGGCAGCAACAGGTGCACATCGAAGACGGTTGCTTCTGGGCTCATAGTATTCCCACCGTAGCCCTGCTTTGGCAGAAAAGCCAAGCGGGGCCACGGGGCTTTAGGATGCGAGCTGCCAGGTCATAAGTACGCGGGTCCTTGCCGAACGTCACGTCGCAGATGGCGATCCAGCTGCGGATCGCGCAGCACTCCGACTCCAACAGTAAAGTGAGAATGTTGACCGCGGTGGGTGGGTTCGGCAACTTGGCGGCGACGCAGCCGGCCTGATCGTGGAATTCCCCCACGCCTGTTTGCATTAACTACCCGTACTCAGCGGGAAGTTTTCAGTTGATAATCAACGGTTGGGCATGACAGAACTTCTCTGTGGGTCGCGAGAAGGCGCTACGGTGCTTCAGAGGACTGTGTTCCCTCAGGATTCCGTTTTCCCGAAGGAAGGAAACAATCTGAACTTGNNGACACGAATGAGCTTTCCCCCAAGGAGGCAACGGGTCACCGTTACTTTTGCTGGCCTTTGGCTGGTTTTCTAGGATACTATTCCCAGGCGGGGCCTGGTCGCGCATGTTCGAGTTCAAAAACGTAGTTTCCAAGACCGATCGTCTCCTTCCGGCCGCGCCACGGTCTCGTAACCCCGAGGACCGCGAACAGAGGCGCACGATGGTCATTGCTCTGGCTCTGCTCCTGGTTGCTTTGGGATTTTTGCTCTACCGGGATCGCGATTTCTGGTTCTCCGACTCGCAGGAGGCGGAAGAGCAGCCGCAGCCCCAGCAAACTTCTCCCGTCGCGGCAAATCCTACGCAGATGGTTCTCGCTCAACCAGTATCGGCCGCCCAAAAAAAGTCCCACAGCAACAAGACGCAGCCGAAAGCTTCAGCCCCGGCCGAATTCGCCGCGGCGGATCCATCCGCTCCGCCGATGACCGCCACGACCACCAGAACCGTGCTGCCTCCGCTTGAGGTTGAAGTGGTCGCCGGAGACGATCATCGAACCGTTCATCCTGGCACGAATTCGGTGCGCGTCGATCTGCAGTCCGGCATGGCTCCTCAGCCAGTCGCCGTGCCTCCCGCCGCTAGCAGCGCAACCGACAGCGCAGTCCGCGTGACCAGCAACGCCGCCGAGCGTGTGCAAATGTCCGCCGATACGGCCGAGATCGTCAGCCGTCCGGTAAGACCCGGCTACCCTCTGTTGGCGCGCCAAATGAAAGTGCAGGGCTCAGTAATCTTGCAGGCTCTGATCGGCCGCGATGGCTTGATCCAAGATCTCCACGTGCTCAGCGGTCCGCCGATCCTGGCCAGCGCTGCGCAGGAAGCCGTAAGACAGTGGCATTTCAAGCCGCATTATCAGGGCGTTGAGGCGGTCGAGACCCAGGCCAGGATCACCGTCAACTTCACCATCTCCACCAACTGAACCCTGTTGTTCTGGGGGGAACGAATTGAACGCGGCTCGCAAGCCGCGCTTCTACTTTGTTCCGCAACATTCCCTTCTGCAGCGCTGGTCTTCTATCTTCCTCAGAAACGAGGGCTTCGCCGGCGCTCTCAACTCAGGAGCGCACGCTCTGCAGTCCCTGTCGATTTTGCCGATGAGTTTACTAGTCAGAGGTCTTTCTCGGACCACGCATGACCTGATTTCACGACCCCGACATTTGTCGCAGCATCCTCGAAAGCCTGCCGACGGGCAGGTGCGCCGTCGACATGCAGGCGGGCATATCGTCCGCACCTGAGGACAAACCCTCTGCCAAATCGTAACGCCGCGGCTGACCACTCCACACGCTCCACACGCTCCACAAGCGCGGTTTGACCGGCGGGAACGACTGTGACACACTGCTCACGGATTCGCTTATGACCCGCAGTCGTGCCATGGTGATGCATTTCGTCGCGCGGCCCTTATACGTCCACTTCTTTCTGGCTTGTTTGTTCACCGCGACAGCCATCGCTCAGCGAGCCGGCCTCAATGATCCTCAATATCTGAATGATGTTTCCACCTCCTACAATACTGCCCCCGGCACCGGAGTGCTCGTCTTCACTGTTTGCGCCGAGCACAGCAGCATCCATCTCGATCGCCAGGCGTTGCTGAAGCTAGTGGACCTTACAACCCAGGCGGCCACTTGGCAGACCACGGCGGACTCGTCGCAGGGTGTCTTTACCAACGTTCCCTACGGAACTTACGCCGTGGAAGTCAGTGCGGTAGGCTATCTCAGCATCCACAAAGAACTGCAGGTAATGAATTCTCTGCGCCCGGCGCAAATCGATATTGTGCTTCACCGCGATCCCGAGGCGATCAATCTCGAAATAGGAAACTCAGTGCTGCCGCCGAAGGCGCGGAAGGAAACCAAGCGGGCAGTTTCCGCCCTGAAGTCCGGAAACCTCAAAGAGGCGCAGAAACAGCTGGAAGAGGCATACAAACTTTTCCCGTCCAGCTCGGAACTGAACTTCCTGCTTGGATATTTGTATTTTCAGAAGAAGGATTTCGCCCAGGCTGAGACCTACTTGGGGACGGCAACGAATCTTAACCCCCACAACGCTCCGGCGTTGACCCTGCTCGGTAGGACTGGCCTGGAACTGCAGAATTACCCGGCAGCGCGATCGGCGCTGGAGCAAGCGGTGATGGCCGATGCCGAAAATTGGCTGCCGCATAATTTACTCGCCGCTACCTATCTTCACCAGCAAAACTACGACAAAGCGCGCGACGAGGCGCAAATCGCGATCACCAAAGGCAAGAGCACTGCCAGCCCCGCGCAGCTTGTTCTTGGACAGGCGTTAGTAAGCATGGGCCACGATCAGGAGGCAATTCAGGCCCTGAATGTCTTTCTGCAGGAATCGCCACGGCATCCCCTGGCAGGGCAGGTTCGAACCCTGATCGGCGAGATCCAGGAACACCAGGCCTCTCCTGCGTCCGCCGAGAACACCCCGAGGACCGAGGCCCGCCTCTCCGGCGTCGATCCCCTGGCGGCGCTTGCCGCGCCAGGGCTCTCCATGAAATCGTGGATGCCGCCCAGCATCGATGACGCAAAGCCGGCCCTCGCTCCCGGCCTCCTCTGTCCTTCCGCGCAGGTGATGGAAGAATCCGGCAAACGCGTACAAGAGTTGGTGCAGGATGTGGAGCACTTCGCGGCGGTCGAAGATTTATTCCATCAGTCGCTCGACCAATTCGGCATTCCCATTCGCACGGAGACGCGAAAGTATAACTACGTCGCTTCGATCTACGAGCCGCAGCCAGGATTTCTTACGGTGGATGAATTCCGCGCCGACAAGCTGACTCTGGAAGGATATCCGGACCAGATTTCGAGCACCGGCTTTGCCGCGCTGGCACTCGTCTTTCATCCTGACATGCGGGACAACTTCGACATGGCATGTGAAGGCCTGGGGGACTGGCACGGACAGGCAACCTGGCTCGTGCACTTCCGCCAGCGCGACGACCGTCCCAACCGCATGCACAGCTATAAAGTCGGGAATCAGGTTCACCCCGTCGCTCTGAAGGGACGAGCATGGATTACCGCCGATAAATTCCAGATCGTGCGCATTGAAGCGGAGATGGTCAAGCCCATACCCGAAATCCAGCTTCTCAGCGAACACCAGACTGTGGAGTACGGGCCCGTTCCTTTTCTAAAGAAGAACACGTCACTCTGGCTGCCGAAGAACGCGGAAATTTATTTCGATTTCCGCAAACACCACTACTACCGCCGGCACAGTTTCGATCATTTCATGCTGTATTCGGTCGACACCGACGAAAAACGCAAAGAGCCCGTAAGCAAGCCCGAACACAAATCGTAGAGACATCGCTTGCTACGTCGCGGTTGGACCATGGCACCGTCCGGATACCATCACCCTTGAAATAACTTTACATTCCGTTTCCTGAACCATTCCCTATCCGGCTGTATAATCCCCGATTGATTCCCGCTCAGGAGCTCATCATGAAGAGGTCGAGGCGACTGGTCTGTACTCTCGTCGTAATTTTGTTGTCGGTTCCCGCCACCTGGTCCCAGGAAAAAGTTGATCTCGAAACCATCTCCCGCATTCGTTATGAGGGCTTCCGCGATTCCAAAGTTATGGAACTCGCCTCCGGCCTCATGGATTCCATCGGCGAGCGCCTCACCGGATCTCCCAATATGAAGCGCGCCAATGAGTGGACCCGCGATCAGCTGACAGCAATGGGACTGAGCAATGCTCACTTGGAATCCTGGGGACCGTTCGGCCGCGGATGGGCCAATCAATACGTTAACGCCCGCATGACCGCGCCCGATGTCGTTCCTCTTGTCGTCTACGCCAAAGCGTGGACCCCAGGCACGAACGGCGTCGTCAGCGGCAAGTGCATCCGCGTCAACATTGAAGACAAAAAGGATTTCGAAAAATATCGTGGCAAACTGGCAGGGATGATTGTAATTCTGGGCCCCGACGCCGAAGTGAAGACCATCACGGAAGCCCCCTTCAAACGTCTCAGCGACGACGACCTAGCCAAGATCAGCGAATATGAAATTCCTGGCGAGCGTCCGCCCTTTCGTATGGCCGAGATCGCGAAACGCCGACAGTTCGCTAAGGACCTGAACCAGTTCTTCGCCGACGAGAAAGTTCTCGCGGTCATCGACCACAGCCGCGGCACCGCCGGCGGTGGCACGGTATTCGTTCAGTCCGGCGGCTCGTACAAGCCGGGCGAAACCACAACGGTTCCTCAGCTCACCATGGCCTCCGAGCACTGGTCTCGCATCGCCCGCCTGCTGCAGCAGAAAAAGGATGTCACTCTCGAGTTGAACGTTACCAATACTTTCCACGACGACGACCCCATGCAGTACGACACCATCGCCGAAATCCCCGGCACCGANNTGTGGAGCGGCGAAGAAGAAGGCTTGCTCGGCTCGCAGGGCTATGTTGAACAGCACTTTGGATTCCGTCCGCCCATGGACGACCCCAACATGAAAGGAACGCCAACCCTGTTGCGCCGCGAAGCGGGTCCCGTCACGGTAAAACCGGAGCAGGCAAAAGTTTCCGCCTATTTCAATGTGGATAACGGCACAGGCAAGATTCGCGGTGTCTATCTGCAAGAAAACGCAGCTGTGGCCCCCATCTTCGAGGCTTGGATGCGTCCCTTCAAAGACCTCGGCATGGCCACGCTCACCATGCGCAACACCGGTGGCACCGACCATCTATCTTTCGATGCCGTAGGCATCCCAGGATTCCAGTTCATTCAGGATCC
>PLEA01000288.1 GCA_003136335.1 Acidobacteriaceae bacterium
GGGAACGGTATAACGATTTATACTAGCCACGCAATTTAGTGATCAGAAAGCTCTGCCATGGCTCACTGTTCTTTTCGTACGGGGCAAGGCAAACCACGCTAGGACGTGACCGACAAGGCTAAACAAGCAAACTAGCAGCAGGAGATCTCCGAGGTCTCACTGACTCGGAGTCCGAGCCGGTTTGTGGGAGTGCTTAGATTGCCCCACTTGCGAGAACCACTGGTATCGTGACGGCGAAGCTCAACCAAAACTTGTCACGAAACATGGCGACGGAATGTCCGGCGTGGCGGTCGTGACTCGCATGGGCGTCGGACATCTTGTGCCCAGCATGTTGGTCGACCGCTTCGCGGCCTTGGTGTGTCATATCTTCCATTTTCAACTCCGATGGCAAATGCTGAGGTCAGTGGGCCACAAGTGGATTCTCGTGGCCCAACTAATCACGTCGCGGACTAGTGGTTCTCTGGCGCTGGGTCGGACGGATGGCTGTGATCCATCCCCTTCATCGCCGACATGTTGTCCTTGGTCATGGTTCCAAATTTCACCTCGGTGGCAACCAGCCTCTCTTCGGGGCCGGTTGCATGGATCACAACCTTGTCGCCGACCTTTAGATCTTTCAGGGCTGCCGGTGAGCCACTTCTTTGGAATGTTGTCACGGCGCTTACCGTCACCGTGACCATTTTCTTTGATGTAGTCTCCACCGTAATGGAGTTGTCGGAAATGCCGGTAACCGTGCCCATCACGTGCTTCTCACTTCCATGGGCGAATACGATTGCTGAGAGTGCTAACACCAAAGCGAATACTGCGATCGTCCGTTTCATTGTTCCTCCTCCTTAGGGATGTTGCTGCAAGGTTTGTCTTGGAATTTGCTTGGGGGGCTCACCATTCAAGAACTGTTCTTCCTCTAGCTCCTCCTCTTTCTCGGCTGGACCTTTCGGATTGAGCGCTTCCATCTCGCGTGCTTCATTTGGGGTGAGTTGCGGTAGATGCCGTATGAACAGGACGAGCTTCCAGCTATCGTCGTCTTTGTCCGCCGTGCCCCAAGCAGGCATTCCGGTCAGTCGGATGCCGTTGTGAATGGTGTAGTACAGCTCCCCATCAGTCAGTTCCTGGGTCTGTGGCAATCGCATATCCGGAGCCTTCGGATAAAGATTCTGGCCGATTTGCGTCTTTCCGGTGCCGTCATTGCCGTGGCAAGTGGCACAATGATCGGCGAAGTGAGCACGTGCTTCGGCGAGAACTTCGGGAGTCGGGGCGAAAGGATTCGTCGCATTGCGTTCCGACGATGGAACCGAAAGCCTTCGCGCAGCCTTGGCCACGTAAGTTTCCACCAGGGACGGATTGTCCCGCGCGCTCAAGCCGCGGCGGATCGTGGTAAACCCTAACACCGCTGCGCCCGCCATGCCGCCCGCAATAATCAAGATAAGCAAGGTACGTTTTCGCATGGCTTCACTTCTCCTGAGGACTTGTGCTCATTTGGAACGGAACATTCACTTCCCTAACAGGTTGGTCTGTCCCTCCAGGCTGGGAAGGCGCTTCCAGACCATCCGTTAACAGAAAGGAGTGGAGTTCAAGCGAGCTAGTCGCAAAGTTCTCCAGAGCGTTAACGTAAGAGACGTTGAGTTGCATCAGCGAGCGTTGTGCGATTAACACCTGGGGGTAGGCCGCAGCCATGTCGCGGTATTTATTCATGTACATGTCGTAGGCTTTTTGAGCGCGTGGAATCATCTGGTTCTTGTAACGCTCAACAGCAGTGTGCGAAAACGTATAGTTCTGAACGACGCGGGCCGCACGTTCTCGCAAAACAAGCTTCACCCGCTCGACTTCCCGCTGTGCTCGCTCCAAATCGGCTTTCGAAGCAGCAATATTCCCCTGATTACGATTAAAGATTGGGATCTGCACTCCCACTTCCGCGAACCCTTGCAGACCCACAGGCTGCCCGCTCGTCTCGGACAACTCGCGATTCTGTTGCATGCCGCCGCGAAACTGAAGGTCGGGAATCGGTTCTCGCTTCGCTCGCGCTAGGGCTGCCTCTGCCCTCTTCACGCCAAGGTCAGCGATCTTCACGACCGGACTTTCGTTGACAATGTTCTCCACCAGATCGTCGGGGTTGACGGGTGAGGTCTCTTCAAGATTTCCCTTCAGTCGTGTCAATGGAAGGCTCGGATTTCCCACCACCACCGCGAGTTCCTTCCAAACCCGTTGCTGGTTCTGTTCGGCCATGGTCACCGCCAGGTCGGCCTGTTGGGCCTCGACTTCCGATTCGAGTACATCTGGAGTGTCCGCCTGGCCAACGTTTGCGAGTTGATGGGAAGTCTCAACCGCGTCCTGTGCTAGCTTGCTCAGGCTTTGCCGCAATTCAAGCGTCTGTTGCGCAGCGAGCCCTTGTATATACGACATCCGCACGTTGGTCAGCACACGCAGCTTCTGTTCACCAGCTTCTGTCTCGGCTTGTTGCCTTTCCCGTTCGAAAATCTTGCGATTCAATCCCAGTTTCCCGCTCATAACAATGTCTTGCTGGACGAAAAAGCCCTGTTCGCCACCACGAAACGATCCGCCGCGGATCTCTTCGCCTTGATAGCCCACGGTAGGGTTCGGGTAAAGTCCGGACTGCTTCCTTCGCCCTTCCGCGGCGCGAATGTTTGCAGCCGACTGCGCAAGCGTGGGGTTGTTCTGCAAGGCTATCTGCTGCAGCTCTTCTAGCGTGATGATCTTCTGCGTTTGGTCAGGCGCTTGTGCCTGCAGGAGTGAAGAAGCCACGAACAAAATGCTGGCCAGACAAATGATCCACGGTGCAGTGTTTCGAAGACCCGCCATGTGAGTTCTCCTCGCATTCCATTCAAGTCGGTGCCTCGTCGGTCTATTCATGGTTTGGGTGCTCCATTCCTGGCATGTTCTCCATCGGTTTCTTGCCTTGCTGCTTTGCCCTTAGCTCCATGATCTTGTCGTATTTGTCTGGGGGGAGCACTCGCACAAACGACATCATCCCCGCCATGAAACCGCTCCATCCCGGTCGAAGGCCGAAGTTTTCCGGTCTTTCCACCATTTGATCCATCGCCATCGCCGGGCCTTCCATGAAAGCGTCCTGTGGGAAGCCCGGAACAGAGTTCGCATCTTTGCTGACGTCAGGTTTCGCCATTTGCATGCCCGGCATTCCCTCGTGTTGCGTCTGACTCTCGGCTTTCAGTGGGGAATTCGAGATGGCCTGTTCGGCCGTTGAACCCACTCCCATCCCGCGCCCTAGGCTTGGACCGTTTTCGTCTGACGTGGCACTCCCTTGCCGGAGCATGCCCATGCCTTCTTCCATGCCCGCACCAGCCGGCTTTCCCGGTCGCCGTGACATGGGTCCGATTGTGGATGACATCTGATTCATCATGTGGTGAGGAAGATGACAATGCAGCATCCAGTCTCCAGGATTGTTGGCTACGAACTCGACGTCCCGAGATTGCGCCACTCCTACCAACACCGTGTTTCCCGGACCCCACGTTGATTGGGGTTGCCGACCACCTTCCGTACCGGTGACGACGAAAGTGTGACCGTGAAGATGAATGGGGTGGTGGTCCATTCCAAGGTTGATTAAACGAATCCGGACTCGATCCCCATGACGGATAATGAGCGGCGTGGTTGCCGGTCCGGCCTTGCCATTGAAAGTGAGCCAGTTGAACTCCATGTTCATGGAGTTCGGCACCTTGATGTTCGGCAAGATGGCGTACTCCTGCACAATGATTGCGAAGTCTTTATCGGCGTGCGGCTTGTATGACTCCTTGGGATGCATGATGAACGCGCCGATCATGCCCATCATTTCCTGCATCGCCATGTGCGAGTGGTAGAAATAAGTGCCTTCCTGGTGGAGCGTGAATTCATAGACAAACCGACCGCCGGGAGGGATCGGATCTTGACTCGAACCGGGCGCACCGTCCATCTCGTTCGGGATTTCGAAGCCATGCCAGTGCATGGATGTCGCTTCGGGGAGTTGATTGTCCACGATGATCCGAACGCGATCACCCTGGTTCACTTGAATCGTTGGCCCTGGAGCGCTGCCGTTGTAACCCCAGAGGTCAACCACACGCCCCGGAAATATCTCCTGTTTAACCGGCTCGGCGATCAGATGAAATTCTTTTACGTTTCCGTCCATGCGCCAAGGAAGTTGCGGAACGTCGGGCGTTTCCACGGAAAGGATTCGACTGCTAGTGCGCTCAGTAGCGTGGCCCATGTGCTTCATGTCCATGCCCGCTTCGCTTGCCTGCCGGGCTGCAAACAGGCGAGGTGCTGCCGCCAAACTGGCGCCCAGACCAAGAGTATTTCTCAGAAAATCGCGTCTGTTTTTCATGGTTGTTCCTCTTTAAGACTTGGCGGACCCAACTGTCCCCCAAAAGCTCACCATTGGATCGAAGGAGAGATGCACGGCCAAGCAATCGCCGTAAAGTCGCTGCTGTGGTTATGCCGTGCTAGGAGGAAAGGGGAAAACTCAAATGCGAAGGATGGAAAAAAATGCAGCACGTGCGGGGGGCCGAACTGGTGGGCCGCTGTCCAAACCCCAGACGGAAGTGAAATTGGGGGCCAGAAATGCGGTCGTAGTACCTAAGACGACGGCACTGCGCCGGACTACTGTCAGTTGAGGAACAACTCTCCTCCAAACGTTGAGGCGTTCCGCCTTTACGCAGTTCGTCGTGCACGATTGCGACATCAACACCGCACTCATGGCCTCAACACTTGGATGATTCATGGCTGAGTGATCGTGAGCCATCCCCGGCATACTGTCTGAAGGCTGACCGCAGTGGCGCTGGCTTTCCGCTCGCGCGTGGCGTTCGCACATGAGTGTGCAGACCTCGGTCGGAGTAGTCCCGGCGAACAAGACCGTCAGCAGAACTATCGAAGTTGCGGTTCTTCGAAGCACTTTCGGAGACTATACCTTAGACAGTATGAGATGCGCAAACTTGCGCGAGGGCTTTCCTCAACGGGACTTTTCCTCACTCGAACCCAGATGAAAACGTTTTTCTCGCGTGTTGAACTTCGACCGCTTCATGGCTCCGCTCCTGTCGTGAACATTTCCAGATGAGGGCAGTACGGTTTCGCCCATACTGCCCTCACCAACGGGGGGCCTCAGCTAAAAGTGGAAACCGATTTGAGCGGTGATCGACCGCGGAGTCACATAGTGCGTGCCGCTGAAGGTCGAGAGAAAGTTGTAGAGTGCGTACTTGTTGGTCAAGTTGATCGCCGTGAGTTGGAGACTCACCTTGTACTTATCCCCACGGAAGATGTTGTCATGTCCGATGGAAACGTCGAACAGGCTTCGCGCCGCGATGCGCGGCGGGTTCTTGTCGTCGTTCTCCGTGTTCGGCTTAGGCACTTGCAGAAGCGTCGACCCGAATTGGGAGACGGGACAAACAAGCCCCGCACTGCCGGGAGGACCGAGAACTCCGATCTGCGTTGTTGGTGTCGCACGTTGCGACCCGCAAAACAGCCCAGATTCGAATTCCTGATCGGCTGTCAGCGGGGCTCCAAACGAGTCCGTCAGCGCGATTGCCGGCTCCCCGGTTGAATCGACAGTGGTCTGTGCGCAGTTGCCGCCGTAGCAGGGCGTTTGGCCAGCGACTAGGCCGCTGTCATAACGCCAGTTGAATCCGAACCAGGGCCCGGTCTTCCACGGCTGATATTGCAAGTGGGTAGTCAGATTGAATTTCTCGTCGTGATCAATCCGAAACGGAGTCGATCCGCCCGCCAGTGCTACGGAAGGAACTGCCCCCGCTCCGCCGATCTGGGGCGTAAAGAACCTTGCCGCCACGCTGGAGAAGACCGCCAGTGCCGAGAATCCATGGAGATTTGGTACGCTCACGCGGCCGGCATATCCGGGTATCTTCGCCCGCTCCCATTCCACAGGAAACGTGATCGGAGTGTTGCCCAGGATGCTGAAGTCGTAGCCGTTGTGCGTGTACTTCCAGATGTATTCGCCCGAGAAAACCAGATAACGTCCGAAAGCTTGCTGAATGCCGGCGTGGAACTCATTGCGAAAGCCCGGATTGAACGGCGTTACACCTGGCACCGTACAGCCAAGAAGCGGATTCAACACAGCATTCGCGCACCCGGTGCTCGACAGCACCAGATTTTCGTTGAAGGGGGTTTCCAGCAGTCGCGCGTAGGAGATGCGGAGTACGGTATTCGTCTTCCTGATGTTGTACGCGACTCCGAGGCGAGGCTGAACTTCCTTATGGGCGGTAAGCCCATTGTACAAATCGCCGCGCAGGCCTAGGTTCAAGGACCAGTTTCCCTTGGTGATGTTGTCGCGCACGTACAAGGACAATTCCTTCACGTCAGTGTGACCGTTGAACGTGTAGAGACTCCCTCCTCCCGGCTGCGTGAGATCATAAGGGAACAGATCGGTACACGGTGAATCGATGGCTTGGTGCGTTGTTGCGTTGTAGCACGGGACTCCATTCGCATCCGTGAGGGAGGGAAGCAACGTCGGATCGACGATACCGAGCGAGTCTTGCTCATCGAGGAACGTCTGCTGGTAGGTCGCCCCGATCTTTATGTTGTGAATCCCTTTCACATACGAGAGATCCGACCGCAGGCCGGCGTTGGTCAGTTTCCGATTTTGTCCTATAGTTTCCCGCTGAAGGTTGATGGGGCCGAGGTCGGCAAAAGGATTGCTGCTGGGGTAGTAGTTGAATTGGTCTCGGCGAACAAAGGCACCCAGGGTAAACACAGATGTCGAATTGAGCAGCCGCGTCCACGAAGGTGCGATGTTGAAAGTCTTGATTTGCGAGCGCTGGTCCGCTGGCCCCACGACATTGCCATTGGGATCCAGGCCCCCGTTGCAAACTACGACACAATTCCACGGTGTTGCGTTCTGGGAATCGAACGTATTCGGCGTCTGGAACCAGGAGCGCGTGTAGCCGAAGTTCAAATGGATTGAATCCCCGGGAGTGATCTGGTAGTCCACGCGGTCGAACAGATTCTCTTCGTTCCCCTTGTCGTGCAGTACAACAAACTCCGGTGGATCCAGGAATCGCCCGCTGTTCAAACCGCCTACCGAGACAAAGTTTCCCCAGTTCTGGCCGCCGTAAGAGAGATCGAATGCTCCGGTGGAAGTTCCGAAGGAACCATAAGATGCGGTGAAGCTGCCGTGCGGCGTCGTTACACCCTGTCCTGAGCGTGTGGTCACATTAATGACGACGCTGGTCTTGTCGCCATATTCCGCAGGGGGTGCGCCCGCGATCACCTCCATCGATTGGATCGAGTCCAGCGGAATCTGATTGGAAAAAATCTTGCTCTGCTGGTCCGTAATGGGCTGACCGTCAACCGAAAAAGAGGCTTCCGCATGCTCACCCAAGCCGTGGAACAATCCATTCGAGTCCGCCGAAATACCGGGCGTGGCGAGCGTCACCAACGAACTAAGTGACGACGATTGACTTTCCAGCGGGAGCTTATCGAACAGATTCTTGTCCACGTCAGTGTGGAAGGTTGGATCGTTCTCGACCAGATCTCCGCCTTCCGCCTCCACGGTTACGGCGGTGGTTGATCCCGATACTTTCAGCTTGATAGCAACGCTGACCGGCACCGCAGATCGTGGCTCCACGTCCTGCACGACCGCCGCAAAGCCTTCCGCCGTTACCACCAGGTGGTAAGGATTGAAGGGAATATTTGTGAAGGCGAACTTCCCGGCAGCGTCCGTGGTAGTCGAGCGATCAAGGCCGCTCACCGGATTGCGGATTTCGACGGTAGCTTTGGCCACGACCGCACCCGTAGGATCTACCACAGTGCCGTTGATCGAACCAGAATTTCCAACAGACTGCGCGGAAGCGTGAAAGCCCAGCGACAAATAGAAAATTATCAGAAAAGCCGCATGAAGCGACTGTTTGTAAGAAGCCAACATGAATTCCTCCAGAGAATTTGGTCTAAGAGATCAAGAACACGGCCCTGGAAAGACGAGCCGGGTCTATATCCAACAGAAAGCTGATCTTTAGACGCTAGGAGGGGGGCGGACAGACAGCGCAAAGGTTATCAGTCGTTGCCGCTTGGCGGAAACTGCCTCTGGCCGAAAGGTGAATACAGGAACGAACATCACCTTTGGCAAAGTGGTCGGGGCTTGGGGGGAAGCTGAATGGGCGGAGATACAGACCGGGCACGTTGCCGACTCGGTATCGTTCGAATGTTGATGCGTGGCGAACGCTATTGCTGACCAGAAGGTCAGCAACACACAAAGACACGCTATCCGCTTCGATATCGACCGCATGACCGCCCCCCATAGAGGCTTCGTTTGAATCTATACCAAAGCGCCAAACAAACGCAACGACAGAGTACATAGCCAGGTATGTACTAAACAACCCTGCGATGTCAAAGGCTCACGAGACTTAGAGCGTCTTGACGCCGCACATGTTCGCCTTATGCTGTTTGGCCGTGCCAAGTCATCTTTCCGCACAGCCTGCTTTTGTTTTGTGTTTTCTGGCCGTCAGTGTTTGTGGTGGTGTGACGAGGCGAGGCCTCCATAGAGACCCAGTACAACGACGACTATTGCCCCCAGAATGATCCATAGCAACTGAATGATCCCCTTGCTACCGCTTCCTCTTTTGTTTCGATTCTGACTCTTCTTGAAGATTGACACGACCAGGTCACTGCGTTGCGCCTCCAATAGGAATGCCCGAATCCAAGGAAGCCTTGATCTGTGTGGATGCCTCAGCGTTGGTTGCGGTGCTCTGTGCACGTTCAGGGCACTCCCTATTGATGGATGACTCTTCGACAGCTCCCCACGGATTTCGGAAGACTCTATGAGCCAAAAGGGCTGATCCTGCACTCATGGAATTCGCGCGGCAGGGCTAACATCTCGCCCGCATCCCG
>PLEA01000678.1 GCA_003136335.1 Acidobacteriaceae bacterium
TGCTCTTGGGAAGAATGTGTTCGTGCACGATTCCTAGAATGCGCTCCGAAGTCACATCGGGGGTAGCCAGAGCCTTTACTCTGCCGACTCCGCGCTTGCTGCTACGTTCTACAATTCCGATGACCGGAGTTTTCTGTTTATCGCCGCGCATCGGACGTCCGCTGTGACCTTTGCTAGTTCCGCCGTAATACATCTCGTCCATCTCCACCGCCGATCCCTCCAGTTGCATGTCTGTTTCGGACAGCAACGAGCGAATCTGGCGGAACATGCGCCAAGCGGTTTTGTACGTCACTCCGGTTTCGCGCTGAATTTGCTTTGCTGAAATTCCGCAGCGCGTCGAAGCCATTAAATACATGGCGTAGTACCAGAGTCGTAGAGATGTGCTGCTGTGCTCAAAGATCGTCCCAGCCATCGGGGAAATCTGACTTAGGCACTCATCGCAAGCATAGACAGGGCGGCCCTTAACTCGATGGTGCTGACGCCGCCCTTTGCAGGTCTCACAGTGCGCGATACCGTCAGGGAATCGCTGCTCTCTGAGGTGCTCAAAGCAGGCGTCATCACTCGGAAACTGGCGGTTGAAATCTTCGATTGTGTACCGAAGGTGAGCGGGAATCGTCTGTCTGCGGTTCATGATGTTCAAACTTTAGCAGAAACTGGACGTGAGGTCAAGGGATAATTACCTTTCTTGATACCCCGGACCCTAAAATCTTGATTTTCAGTAGGTTGGGAGTGTGAGGTACGGCGGTTGCCGAGGCAAAATCTTGATTCGGAAGTGCTTAGAGGCAAAATATTGCGGAACGATCTACACGCGCTAGTTCATAGGTTACCAGGTGCTGTAGGCAGTGCCGTCGCTGGCGGTGCCGTTTGCAGCCGAATGCACGTCGGTGATGCCGGGGTCCTGCTGATCCACGGCGAGCATTACATCTTCCTGGACGACTTCCCAGTTGGTTTGCCGGGTCATGGGATCGACCGGAATCTGGCGGAGGTAGCCCGCCGTGACGATGTCGTCGAGTGACTGAGGCGCTTTCTGTTTGTCGAGGGTGTACTGCGAGATGACCGAACGGAGCGTGCTCAGATTGGAGCGCAGCACGGATTCCCGAGCCTGCACGATGGACTGGTTGTACACTGGAACTGCAACCGCCATCAGGATCATGATGATGCTGATGACAATCATCAACTCCAGCAGCGTGAATCCGCGAATGCGGTTGTGCCTGGCGCCACGGGCGAACGTGCGTGGTGACGCCTTGCCGCTGGATGCGTACCCGCCATGCCCTAATTTTTTCACGCCCCCTAACATTTACCAGTCCTTATACTTGGTGCCATCGAGACCTGTGCCTTGCGACTTGGTGTAGACATCGAACACGCTCTGTCCGCCCCAGGAATCTGAATCAGGGTCGTCCTGCATGGAGCGCATGCCCCACTCCGTGCTCTTGGTCATGGGGTCTACAGGGATAGAACGCAGAAAGCGAATTTTCTTGCCGCCTTGCGATTCCACTCCCTTCACCAGGGTTTCGAGATCGGGGGGATAGTTCTGAGTGTCCACCTTGGTCTGAAACTTGCCCTGCTCGGCGGCGTCTTTGTAACGGTCGATGGCGTCGCGCATCTCCCACAGCGCCTTGCGGAGTTCCTTCTCCCGCTCGCGCTGAATCGTGACCCGCGCCAGCGGCAGCGCCATCAAGGTGAGAATCGACAGGATGGCGGCCGCGACAATCAACTCCAGGAGCGTAAAACCCCTTGCGGGCTTGGCGCTCGGACCGTGATGGAAACGTTGTAGCTTCATCCTCTTCTTCTTCTTGTTTTGTTCGAACGCGGTCAATTCGAACTCCGTGGATCCATCATAATTCGTGGGCGATGTTCGCTCCGGGCTAAAGAGTGTGCGCGAGAACCTGTGCCGCCCCTGCGGGACTCGTGTATTTATCCCACTCTGACCCGGCACTTCCGTGCCGGGTTTTCACATGCCGCCGCTGCGCGGCTGGATTTTGGCGGCTTTCGTTCCACCGCTCCCCCGGAAATTTAGTTCTCACGCCCACACTAAAGCCCGCTTTCTTCTTACAGCCCAGCGGCCGGAAGCCGTGCCCTTCCCAGTCGCTTTCCGGGATCGGTTCGGTGGATCGCGGAGACTTTCCCTACTGGACAGTAATTGCTGCCTGCGCCCCATTGACCGTGATGGCTTGTAGGCCGGGATCGCGCGCTCCTCCTCGAGTGATGGTGAGGGGAGTTTGTCCATCCGTCTTTGCCTGGAAAGTGAGCGTGATCACCGAGCCCTGGCCGGAAACGCCTCCTGCGCCCGGCGGCCGCGTAGCCGTAATCTGCGACTGTCCGACGGTTTCGTCCTCGCGGTGAACCAGGGCTACCGCCTGGCCGTCCTGCGAGAGAAATCCGCCATTCGACACGTTCACCAGTTGCAGCATTTTCGGATCGTAGTTCAGTTGCACCGGAACGGAGTGCACGTTCTGGGCGCCCGAGATTAGTAGGTTCACTACAAAGGTGTTGCCCTTTACCGCCTGAATGGTCGGCGGATCAAACAGGAAGCTGGGCGTTCCGCCGGCAGCCGAATTCGGAATAGGTGGCTGGCCCGGCGCCTGATTTCCCTGCGGCTGTATGAATGGCGTAGCGGGCTGCGATGGCATTTGAGTTGGTACCGCTGTGCCAGCCGGAGCGGCTTGTGCTCGGTTTACATGGCGCAACTCGATCGTATTGGCGGTGCCGATATCGATCGCGCGCTGGTTGATCTCGCTTACATTCGTGCCCCGGATGACGTGCGGAGTGATGGCGAAGACGGTCTCATCCGATGAATGGTCCGTCGTGGTCTGGCCGAAAAGGTACTTCAAGATTGGAATCTGTGCTAATCCCGGGATCCCGCTCAGCGACCTGGTTTGCGAATCGTCCAGAATCCCGCCAATCAGGCTTGATTCCCCGTCCTTGAGACGGATTTCCCCCAGTTCGACCTTTTTCTGCCCAATGATCGGCTGGGTAATGCCGCCGATGTTCGCCTGGCCCGTCACTGAGGAAATCTCCATGGTGATCTTCAGCGTGACTTCCCGGTCGGCGTGAACGTGCGGCGTTACCTCAATGTTCACGCCGACATCGATGTACTGAAACTGAGTATTCACCAACGGGTTAATACCTACGCCGCCGATGCCGGGCTGGAACGAGCCCGTGGCTACCGGAATCCGTTCGCCGATCTTGAGCGTCGCTTTCTGGTTATCTAGTGCGCGAACCTGTGGATTCTGGATCAGCTTGGTATCGGTGTCACCCATGACCGCCGACAGGTTGGCCGACGGAATTGTTACCTGGAAATCGGTCGCGTTCAGGTTGCCCAGCGTGTTCAGGTTCAGTCCGTTGGTGGTCGATCCGGAAGTGGTGGTTCCCGTTGTGGTGGTTCCGGTGGTGGTCGTGGTCGAAGCCAGATTACTCTGGAGCGTAACCGTGGCGCTGGTTGGCGGACTCAGACCCAGGGTGCGCGATTTGTCTTTGCTGATCTGCATCACGGCGATGTCGACGATGACTTCTGGCCGCGCCTTGTCGAGATCTTCTACCAGTTTTTCCGCCAGGACGATCTGGTCTGGAGTTCCACGCACGACGATTGCATTTTGTGAGAGCAACTGCTGCACGCGCTGCATATCGAGCACGGCGCGAATCGCATTCAACACATCCTGCAGTTCGGTAGGCTGGGAAATATTCGTCAGATAAAAAGTCTTGAGGACGCTCTGCTCCAGTTCCTTGCGCTTCGCCGGATTATCTTGCGCCACAAAAATCGTATTCTGGGTGACCGGTCGCCAGAAGGTTTTCGACTCCAGCGCCGTGATCTCCAGCGCTTCTTCGAGGGTCACACCGTTGAGGTCAACGTTGATAACTCTCGGGGTGTAGTCGGGGTCGAACAACACGTTGACTCCCGCCAGTTGTCCCACGGTACGGTAGACCACATCGGATTTAGTGGTGAGCATCTTGACCGTGATCGGGATGTTCGAGATGGGAGCGAGTTCTACCGGACCGGACGCGTCGAGAATTTTTCGCTCCAGGCCCGACGGCGGCCCGGCGGCTTGCGGAGGAGGGTTCCGCTGGTCGTTGATCATCTTCAGAGTGTGTTCCAGTTCCTGCTTGGCAACGAACAACGACGGATCAATCGCCAGCGCCTTCTGAAACTCGGCCACGGCTTCGTCCAACTTCCCGTCATCGCGCAGTTTCTGCCCGCGGTGAACAATGGCGGCCGCGGCCTCGAAACGGTTCCGTTCAAAAGCGGCCCGATAGCGCAGATCTTTAGGCTTGAGGTCGTAGGCCTGCTTGAAAAAACCATAGGCCGCTTCGTACTGCTGGCGAGCCTCGGCATCCTGGCCCTTGGCGTAGAGATCCTTGGCTTTGTCGGCGATGGCGGGGAGTGTTACAGCGACCAGCAACAGCAGTAGAGCCGGGCGCATCAGGCGTCTCATTCAATAATCCTCACGAGATGGTCCTTTTTATTACGGTCTTCACTGGACAAGTAGCTTGCCCACGTTGCGGCGCATCGCGACAGTATTTTTCTCGCGGGAAAAATACTCGATATACATTGAAAATGCTTTCTTTGAGGCGATTATAGCATCGCCATTTCCCGCTCCCGAAGTGCTTGTACACGAGGGAGTTATACTCTTTGGTCGTAGGCCTAGTGAGTGCCGCACCGGGAGCTCGGATCGCGACCTCCGCCCAGACCGCCCGGTGCAGAGTCTGGAGTCCGAGGTCCAAGTTCCGACACCATTCTGCTGTTAAGATGAATTCTTCCAGCCATGGCTCGCCAATCCACGCATCAGACCAAAGCCAACCCGGAGAAATCCCCGCGCCGTGATCCCACAGCCTCCGGCGACCGCGACGCCGCTGTCAATAGGATCGCTTCACATAACTACTTCTTGCTGGAAAAATTTGAGGCCGGGGTGGTTCTGACCGGGACGGAGGTTAAGTCGGTTCGGGGCGGCCTCGCCAACCTTAAGGACTCCTACGGCTTGGTCAAAGACGATGCGGTGTGGCTGCTGAATGCCCACATCGGTCCCTACGAGCATGGCAACATCTTCAACCATGCCCCCCTGCGCACCCGGAAGCTGCTGATGCATCGCGAAGAGATCCGCAAGCTGATCGGCAAGACACAGCAGAAAGGCCTGACCCTGATCCCGACGCGAATGTACTTTAAGAATGGGAGGGTAAAGGTGGAGCTGGCCTTGGCGAAAGGCAAGCAGCTGTGGGACAAGCGTGAGACCGAGCGGCGCCGGACGGCGGATAAAGAAGCCAGAGATGCTATTAACCGGAGCCGGAAGATGTAGGGATTACCCATTGATTTCCATCCTACGATGCACTGCACTGTAGTGCATGAAGACCGAAGTCTACAGTTGGCGTCTATCGGCTGAGAGAAAGGCCGCACTCGAGGAAGAAGCTCGCCGCGAGGGCACTTCGCTGTCTTCATTGCTGGACCGAGTCACCGCCGACTGGCTGGCCGAGCGCCGCAACGGTCGCGCCGATGACGAGGCCGAGCAGACCGCCATCCGCAAGCGCGCCATGGCCGCCATCGGCTCCATCTGCGGCGGAGATCCCACCCGCTCCGCCCGAACCAGCGAACTCGTAAGCGAGATCATAGCCCGCAAACACGCAAAGGAGTCCCGTGCCTTCGCTCGTACCCGCCGGACTTCCCTCCGGACTGCCAGCCGGACTGATTGATACCGGCGCCATTCTCGCTCTGGTGGATCGCAACGACTAGTGGCACGAACCGTGTGTCGAAGCCTATAACCAGAACCGCCTACCCTGGCTAACCACTGAGGCCGTCCTCACCGAGACTTTTTATCTTTTCCGGCGCAATCTCCGCGACGATCGCGCGGTTTGGATGCTCTTGCGTTCCGGCGCAATCCAGATGTCTGGCATCGCGGATGAAGAACTGCCTCAAATTCAAGCTCTCATGTCCCAATACGCCGACCGCCCCATGGATTTCGCGGATGCCACGCTAGTCCATCTGGCCGCACGCGAACACCTCAGCGTCATCCTCACGATCGACCACGACGACTTGAGAACGTACCGGCTCCATGGCCGAAGAAAATTTACTGTCCTCCCACGCTCGCCAAGACGATAGCCGCCAGATCGCGACCCAGATTGCGACGATGATAGGGCCATGAATCAGAGGAGCACGCCATTAAAACCGTAAACCTCAAGTCCGATATGCCGTCGGTGCATGAGGCGCTGCAGCGGCTGGACCGAGAGATCGCGCTGGCTCGCCAGCAAAAACATTCTCTTGTGAAAGTGATCCACGGGTACGGATCGACGGGCGCGGGCGGCGACATCCGCATCGCAGTGCAAAGGCGTTTGCACGACCTGGTGGAGGCGAGTCAGATTCGCGGCTGCATTTTCGGGGAGAACTGGTCGAAGACCGAGGAAGCGACCTGGCGGTTGTTGCAGGCGCAGTCTGAATTGAAGAGCGACTCGGACTTGGGCCGCCGCAATCAAGGCATCACTGTCGTGTTGCTGTGACTTGCCGATAGAACGTCCAGCACCGAATGATGCCAGTTTAAAGTTGACGTAACTTTGCCAAATCCTACAAATCTCTGCATCCACAACAGTCCCGCGGAGCATCGTATCTTTAGCTGGTTGTGCGCCCCGCACGGACCTGCGTGCCCGTCTCCTCCGCTCGCGCGTTCGGGAGGAACGCCATGAAAGCCGCTATCGTTCTACTTCTTTTCGCCGCTTCTGCTTTCTCCCAAGACCAAGCAACCATCACCGCCGAAGCTGCCTGCGGCCCCAAAGACATTCGATTCGACGTTAAACAGGACGTGGCGCATCACCCAACGCCTCAACCTGAGTCCAACAAAGCGTTGATCTATGTCGTCGAAGATTTGGGACAATGCCCTGACTGCGACGGCGGCAGCCGCGCATTTTCCACGAATGTCGGCCAAGCCCTTACGAAGGTGGGCTTGGATGGCGCATGGGTTGGAGCCAACCAAGGGAGTTCGTACTTTTTCTTCGCTACTGCTCCCGGGGAGCATCATCTCTGCGTGAACTGGCAATCACGCCTGGAGACGCGTTCGCGGGCGTTTGCTATGGCCAATTTAACGGCTGAAGAAGGAAAGGTGTATTACTTCCGAGAACGAGTTTTTCCCGGGGAAGGCGACTACTCATTCGACCTAGCTAGATCCAATCAACAGCGATGAAGGCAAATACTTGGTCGCCTATTCGGCGTTCAGCGTCTCGCATCCCAAAAAATAGGAGATCGCTCCCTTTCGTGAATCGCGGCCTTCGTCACGACGCTGATGCCGCCACCGAGCGTCTTAGGCTTGCGCTTTTCCCTCCCAGCCGACGATACTGAATATTCAACAAAAAATTATGAAAACGACCATTTCTCTCTCTATGCCCGCAGAACTGGAAACCGAATCACTCGTCGCCGTGGTGCTCGACCACGCGGAAACCGAGCCGAACGTAAAAGAGAAAGATAAGAAACCGCAACTCAAAGTCGCCACTAGCGATGCCGCGGTGCAGTCCGTGGCGGCCGATTTGCTGGCCAGCGGGGAAGTCGCCGGCAAGCCGTTCGAAACCAACCTGCTGCACAAACCCGCCAGCCTGAAGGCGAAGCGTCTGCTGCTGATCAGCGGTGGGAGCGTAAAAAAATTCTCGAGCTACGATCTGCGACGCCTGGCTGGAGTCGCGGTGCGCGCACTCAAGTCCCGCGGAATTCGCAGCTTTGCCTTCGTTGCTCCGACCGGCATTCCCGCGGAAGAAGCGGTGCGCGCGATTGTGGAAGGCGCGCACGTGGGAAACTTCGATCCCGACTACTACCGCAGCGACCGCAAAGATCAAAAGATTGACGCGCTCACCGTGGTCGCCAGCGGTGACAAGTCCGCCCTCGAAAAGACAGCCAACGAAGCGCAATTCATCGGAGAATCGCAAAACTTCACCCGCGATCTGGTGAATGAACCTTCGAATCGCATGACGCCCACGATTCTCGCCGACCGGGCGAAGAGGATGTGCGCGGAAGTCGGCTTGAAATGCGAAGTCTACGGCGCCGACAAGATCAAAGAATTGAAGATGGGCGCGTTCTGGAGTGTGGCCCAAGGCTCCGACGAGCCACCCGCATTGATTGTTATGCGCTACGAACCGGCCGGCGCACCGGAGAAGCCGGTCCTGGGTCTGGTGGGGAAGGGAGTTACCTTCGACACCGGCGGCATTTCGATCAANNAAATACGACATGGCCGGCGGCGCCACCATGATCGGCGCCATGCGTGCCATTGCGCTGCTGAAGCCGAAGGTCAAAGTTATCGGTATCGTGTGCGCGACTGAAAACATGCCGTCCGGAAAAGCGCAAAAGCCCGGCGACGTGCAGATTGCCATGTCGGGAAAATCGATTGAGATCATCAATACCGACGCTGAAGGCCGGCTGGTTCTGGCCGACGGCCTCTTCTACGCGCGCCAACTGGGTTGCACGCATCTGGTCGATGCCGCCACGCTGACCGGCGCGGTTGTAGTCGCGCTCGGTTCCAACAACGCGGGAATTTTTGCCAACGACGACGACATGTACAACCGCTTTCACACCGCGAACGTGACGGCCGGCGAAAAAATGTGGCGCCTGCCGCTCGATGACGAATACAAAGAACACATTCGCTCTTCGATCGCCGACATCGTCAACTCCGGCGGACGCTGGGGAGGCGCTATCACAGCCGCAATGTTCCTGAAAGAATTCGCCGAAGACACCCCGTGGATTCACCTCGACATCGCCGGCACCGCGTGGACGGAAGAGCAAAAGCCCTGGATCGCGAAAGGCCCGTCTGGTATCGCCCTGCGAAGTTTGGTGGAGTTCGTGAAGAGCTTCGCGGGATGAACAAGAAAATGGGTCGCACGTTGAGGGAACTCCGTACGATTGTTATAATCGAAGGCGTTCCACGCGCTTCCGCAGTGGAGCAGTTCCGTTCGGTCGCGAATCCCGCACAATTAGCGCGAAGCGAACAATCCTCGCAGCCCGCGGACAGCGGGTTTCGAAATGTGGCCAGGTAGCTCAGGTGGTAGAGCGCAGCCCTGAAAAG
>PLEA01000207.1 GCA_003136335.1 Acidobacteriaceae bacterium
GTCAATACGTGTAATGGCGATATTACGCCAATCACGAATGTTCAGCAGGACTAGACTAAGGTGATACCCGTCACAGCGACTCTGGTCGGGATCAGGATTACTTCTGCTTGACGGCCTCGTGCCCGGGCATCCGACACGGTTAAGAGCCTCTATGATTTGTTAGTCGAGAGGATTCACGATATGGATGGAGCAAATCGACAAGAATTTCAGGATGAGCGACACACCAAATCGCTGGAAGAATTAGTTAAGGCTCGCACAGAGCAACTAATGCAAGCGGTATCCCAGAACGAGCAGTGTTTGGAACTTTTGAAGCAAATTCAATCAATGGAATCTCTGGAACAGGTCCGAGAAGCCATTCATGCCGCGATCAGGAAATTTGCACCAGAAGAGACGCAAGCGCCAAGGTTCGGAGGCGAGGCGGGGGAATCCGTTCCGGAGGTTGACCCCGATGACCTCAAAGCTATTTGGCAAATTGGGGAGGAACTACAAGCCAATCAGTCCGGTAAGAAAGTAGCCGTTGGATTTGAAGTGATGAAGCAGGCCTGCAAACCGGGAGCGAATATTGAGGCGACTGGGTATCGCTCAAGCCTCATTTGGATGTTGACTCATGTTGCACAACAGCAACTAGCTCCTTGGCTGAGAGACGGAAAGGTTGCCGATCCTGTATTCCGCGTGATGGCGTCGATTCCGATGGAATGGGTCGGATCAGCGGTAAAACAAGGTCTCCCTTTTGATGTTGCGAAGTTTCTTCGCCGATTGAACGAACACTAGGAGAAGCGTCCAGCGTGATCCCTCAGAAGGTGCGCGACGCGCCCGCAGTACAACGATTGCTCGATAGGCCCCGCGACGAAAGATTGTAGCTCTTAGTTGACGCTATCAGGCGATTGCGCTCAAAACCCCTTGCACAGGGTCAAAGAGTGTAACGGCGATATTTCGCCAAGTGAAAAGGTCCTCCCTTCCTTTGGGCCGTCGGCATACACTGTCGGATCAATCCCGTTGAGGTTCCTGAATGCGCCGTCGCGGACAAAAGTGGCTCGTGGTGCTCGCGGTTATAAGTGTCGCATTGCTCGTTATCGCTCCGCCAATCTTCCATCTGGTTAGGACGGCATACCGCGATAGGACTGTTGTTGAAAAACTTCCTGCGGGATATACAGACGATGTCAGTCGATTGGACAAGACGCAGATTGCGGAAATCTGGGACATAGCCAGCGACCCCCAAAAGGGCGAAGATGGACTGCGCGAGTTGCTGC
The DNA here is from genome assembly GCA_003136335.1 of Acidobacteriaceae bacterium. The sequence goes on from PLEA01000207.1 coordinate 1,251, forward strand.
ACAGGGCGCAAGTCTGGCACTTGCATGTGTCGATCGCCGGTGCGCGCCATAGCATGGGTGGACAAACTATCTATCCGGGAGGCATTGAGGTCAATATGCTTCCTTTCAAGGGCATGAATCTCGACGAAGACAAGAATCTGCTTCACGTGCAAGCAGGTGCAAAGTGGGCCGACGTCATTCCCTACCTAGACCAGCACGGTCGCTCAGTTGCGGTGATGCAGTCCGATAATTCGTTTACCGTGGGCGGGTCCCTGAGCGTCAATTGTCATGGCTGGCAGTACGATCGACCGCCGATTGCGTCGACCGTCGAGTCCTTTCACCTCATGAAGGCGGATGGATCAGTCATAGCTTGCAGCCGCACTCAGAATCAGGAAATGTTCTCTCTTGCCCTCGGAGGTTACGGACTCTTCGGAGTCATCTTGGATGCCGACCTGCGAGTTGTGCCCAATGAGCGATTACGGCTTGAGCAATATGTCGTCCCCCTCAGCGGAGCCATGGCGTCGTTCGATCGTAGTCTTCGCAAGAATCAGACTGTCGAGTTGGCGTATGCGAGGATGAACATCACACCTCAAAAGATGTTCGATGAAGTTCTGGTTAACGTGTTTTATCGGGAGAGCGGACCAATCCCGCATCTGACCGCTGCGGGTTCGCATTGGTTACCCCGTTTGGTGTTTCGGGGCTCGGCCGGCAGCACATACGGCAAAGAAATGCGTTGGTCGGCTGAAACCAAAATACAGCCTGAACTAGCCGGCACCACGTTCTCTCGTAATCAGTTGATGAACGACAACGCTGAGTGGTATCTCGATCACTCGCAGGAGACCACCGACATCTTGCACGAATACTTCGTGGGTCGGGAACACGCCGGCGAGTTTTTGGCCGCGGCGAGAAAGATCATCCGCAAGCACAATGAGGATCTGCTAAACGTAACCGTGCGTGATGTAAAAACCGACCACGACACTTTTCTCAACTATGCGACTCAGGACATGCTTGCTTTTGTAATGTTCTTCAGTCAGCCACGCACCCCGGCTGGAGACGTTGAAATGCAGACGATGACGCAAGAACTGGTAGACGCGGTCCTAGAGGCCGACGGCCGATACTACTTGCCTTACCGATTGCATCCGACCGCGGCGCAGTTTCGCCGCGCATATCCCCAAGCGGACGCGTTCTTTAACTTAAAAAGGCGTTACGATCCGCAGGAGCTCTTTCAAAACGAGTTCTATCGGAAGTATGGAAGCAACCGGTAGGACAACTAGATCGGAGACCGTAGAGGTAACCCTGAACTGAACCGCGAAATTAAGGTTGTTGACGTAATCGCATTATAAGAGGGCGT
>PLEA01000272.1 GCA_003136335.1 Acidobacteriaceae bacterium
TTATGAAGGAAAGCCAGATCAGTTCGCTGCTCTGGCCTACGATGCGATGCGACTTCTGCTTGACGCCATTTGCCGCGCGGGTCTAAACAAAGGACGCATCCGTGACGCTCTGACCCGAACAGAAACGCACAAAGGTGTCACCGGCGAGATGGTTTTCGATCCCAACTGTAAGGACATCGCGCCGCCATTCCTCGCTCATGTGCAGAACGGAATGATTCAATACCGCCGCATCACGATGGACAGAGCTACGCTCCCATAAGCCGGAAAACAATCCGACCCGCAAGAATTTCTCTCGTCGAAAAAAGAAACAGATAAACGCCATCCTTCCTCAACACCCAAGACCTCTCCTGCGCAATCGTCAAATCAGGTGAATCGATAATCCTTGCGTGATATTCGTGTGCACGCGACAGAAAAAAGGATTTCGATAGATCATTCCGCCTCGATCCAAATTTGCGATCTCGCCCGCTGTGAGAGCATCCTGACCGTGAGGGCTGCGCGCTTTTCCTAATGATCCGTTACGGTATTCTCGGTTTCGGACTACACGCTGTGCGCCGGTTGATGCCAGGTTTCGCAATGGCACGCAACAGCCGCGTGACTGCATGGTGCCGCCGCGACATAAAACGGGCGCAGGCGTCCGCCGCCGAATACAAGATTCCGTACGCGTTCGACTCTGCCCGCGAGCTTTGTCGATCTCCGGAGGTCGACGCCATTTTCGTCCTACGCCCAACCGTTCTCACTTGAACGACGTCATGCTCGCGATTGAAAGTGGCAAGCCGGTACCGTGCGAGAAGCCAATGGGTATGAATGCAGCCGAGTGCCGCGAGATGGTCGAAGCTGCTCGTCGGTCCAATTTGCCGTTGGGCGTCGCCCAGGTTTTTCGCTTCGAACGCAGTACCGAAACCCTGCGTGAGCGTGTCGCCGCGAGGCTGATCGGCAAGCCTGTTTTTGCGCGGTCAGAATTCTCGTTTCTCGTCCGAACCCAAGTTCCTCATGCCCCGACCCAGGGAGAAGCCAAGTCCGCGCCGCCTGCGCAGAATTTGCCATCGTGCGCATCAACTTCATCGAATTCCTCCGCTGGCCACGCCTCATCTCAAGCTAACCCCGAACGCGTCACTGTGATGCGATCATGGAAAGCGAGCGTTCCCAGGTCCAGTACACAACAAGATGCCATCCAGGGCTACTACGTGTATCGCGGTGGCACATCGAACAGTTACAACGATGCCAACCAGCTGAATTCGGATCCGCTGCCTGGCACCCAGTGTATCGACACGGCCGTCGCCCCCGGGGGAAGTATTTTTACGTCGTCAGGGCAGTCGCTGCAAATGGGAAAAAGAGTGACCTTCAAACGAGGCGCCGGCGGAGATTCCGTTTCCTACCTTAAATGCAAAACGGCCACCTCTGAAATGCATATCTCTTCGTACTCTTTCGCGCAATACTGAACTACAATCGTGAGCGCTGCGGCACAGACGATGTCGCTTAAATTCCTGTGACCAGCCTCGAGAGGAAAAATTGAAACACTGCGCGATATTGCTGACACTGTTAGCCAGCGTTTCTGTTTGTTGTTTGAAGTGCAATGCGCAGAATGTATCAAGACCGATCATTCACATCTACTACATTGCTGCCGACGAAGTAATGTGGAACTACGCTCCGCGCGGACAAAATCTGACGGGCACGCCAGGACCGGAATTGGAGGGAGGTTCCAGGTCGATTACGTTGCGCAAAGCGGTTTACCGAGAATACACGGACGCGAGCTTCAGCACCTTGAAGCCACGCCCCGCTGAATGGGAACACCTCGGAATTCTGGGGCCGCTCATCCGTGCCGAAGTAGGCGACACAATTCGAATCTTTTTCAAGAACAATACAAAAATAATCTGCAGCATGCACCCTCATGGGCTCGCCTATGCCAAGGATTCTGAAGGCGCCATGTACGCGGACGGCAGTTCATCCGACCAAAAGAAAGGGGATGGAGTTCCACCGGGTCAGAGCTATACCTACACTTGGACGGTTCCTGAGCGGTCCGGGCCGGCACCGGGGGATCCAAGCTCCATTTTGTGGGTATATCACTCCCACTTCGTCGAGCCGAGGGACATGAACACCGGGTTGTTTGGGCCCATCCTCGTTACCAGAAAAGGGGCGTCCAAGCCCGACGGCACACCAAAAGATGTCGATCGCGAGTTTGTTGTGGCCTTTGCCGTTTTCGATGAGACCGAAAGCTGGTATTTCGAGGCGAACGCGATGAACCAAAGGAAATATGTTCCGGGCATGAGGCTAATGGATCCGGCGTTCCGCCTGCGCTTTCTCTTCTATTCCTTGAACGGGCTCATTGAGGGAAACCTGCCCATGATGACGATGAAAAAGGGGGAGCGGGTTCGCTGGTACTTGTTTGCAAACAGTAATGAAGACGATGTCCACACGCCTCATTGGCACGGTCAAACGGTTATGTTCAACGGAATGCGCACTGACATGGTGCACTTAGAACCGATGATGATGGTTGTCGCCGACATGGTGCCGGACAACGTCGGTACTTGGCTTTTTCACTGCCATGTAAACGAACACATCGAGGGAGGGATGCAGACCCTGTTTACGGTGAATCCGTGATTGGCCGGGGCTTTGGTCGAGGGCGCGATGCTCGCTTACACCCCATCGACGCACTCCCCAAATCGATGAAAATCCAATAGCTCGGGCACTCGTGCGGCTGCAGTTTCGATTCGCTCGAGAAACGTCATCGCCATTGATCCCCAATCGAAGACAGGCTTCGTGAAGTTATGCGAAGATTGTCCGAATCTTGTTTTCTCGCGTGTTTTTTGGCTCATAATTCCGTTCGTAGGCTTAGACAGATAGCTTTGAAAAGGAGATCTCCAATGTTTAAGCAATGCCTGCTTGTTCTCGTCGCTGCGGGCCTCATCTCGGTCGCAGTCCCTTCCGCAGCGGCCCAGGATAGCCCGTCTAACGATCAGCAATCGCGGCCGTATCCTGCCCGGCGCACGGCGGAACTGACTAAACAACTCAAGCTCACCCCAGATCAGCAAACCAAGGTGCAGTACGCCCTTCAGTCCGAACACTCCCAGATGGAGAACCTGCGCCAAGACATTTCTGTTTCTCAGCAGGATCGCCATGCCAAAATGATGGAGATAAACAAGAGCACCAACGCGGAGATCAGAGCGCTCCTCGACTCTAACCAGCAGCAGAAGTGGGACGACATGCAGGCCAAGCGTAGGCAGTGGATGCAAAAGCATCCGGAATAGACCGTGTTGACAAGGCACAAGGCATGCTCATCGTAAGTGTCCACAGACACTAACGAGTTTAGCAATGCATGCCGGCGGCTCGATTTCGTCGCTGTATGTCTCAGCTGAGCGCCTTGTCGATCGTCTCGTCGCCGATCGGCAGTTGGGCCGAGGTTTCGCTACCGCGGCGGACCAGTGGCGTGACTGCATTGTGCCGCCGCGACATAAAACGGGTGCAGGCTTCCTCCGTCGAGTACAAGATTCCGTACGCGTTCGACTCTGCCTGCGACCTTTGTCGATCTCCGGAGATCAACGCCATTTTCGTCGCTACGCCCAACAGCTCTCATTTGAACGACGTCCTGCTCGCGATTGAAAGTGGCAAACCGGCACTGTGCGAGAAGCCAATGGGTATGAATGCGGCCGAGTGCCGCGAGATGGTCGAAGCTGCCCGTGAGTCCAATCTGCCGTTGGGCGTCGCCGAGGTTTTTCGCTTCGAACGCAGCACCGCAACCCTGCGTGAGCGTGTCGCCGCCGGGCTCATCGGCAAGCCTATTCTTGCGCGGTCGGAATTCTCTTTTCCCGTCCGAACCCACCCTCGGGCTTGGATAACTAACATCAAAATTGCTGGTGGCGGCCCCATCGCCGATGTGGGCGTGCACTGTATTGACGCACTGCGCTACATCCTAGCTGACGAAGTCGTTCGTGTAGCGACAATTGGGGTCTCGGACAACGCCTCTGGAGACGTAGAAGCGACCGCAGTCCTCTCGCTGGAGTTTGTGCGGGGGACTCTCGCGTCGGTTCTTGTCTCCGCCCGCGCCGAATACCGCACACCATTCGAGATCGTCGGTGAAACAGGGACGCTGCGAGGGACGATGCGTTCAGTGTGGAACGGCCCGTTGAGGTTGAATTGCGCCGAGGAGGAAGTGTCGTCGACAAGGAAACTGTGTCGAATGCTGATGCATATGCGCGCCAAGTGGACGCATTCTCTGCGGCTATTGAAGGTAAGGCTAAATTCCCGGTTTCGGGCGAGGAAGGCTGGCAGAATCAGGAGGTCCTGGATGCGGCCTATCGTAGCTTGAAAGCGGAAGGGCCGAAACTGTAACAAGTATCGAGAAGGAGCACTAGAGCGCGCTCCTGTCTAGGATGGAATAAGGCAGGTCCTATTGATAGCAACGCCCTAATCCGTTGATCTTCTGGGCGGCACATTTTCCAACATCGCAAGAAGCTAACAACGCAGCCCGCGTCGCGAGTATGAACCTCGCGCGCGGGCTGCTTTCGTTTCTGGACTCCCGCCGCAGCATCGTCACGCGCGAAATGCCGCTGAAGGGCCCTCGTTTGCCGTACCAATGTACCAATCCGAATGAGAGTTTTTGGTTAATCCACTTCCCCTGATCTGAGGGAAGTTTCGCGCACCCCAGAGACTCAATGAAGCGGCTCTGAAGTGCGTTCCCCGCAATGTACTAGCCTTTTCTGCCGTGCTTCTTTCTTCGCGAACGCCGCTGGAGTCTCGGAGCGCCAATGCGCTGCGCAAGAGAAGGGTGTGGGATGTATACTACTTTCTGTTTCCCGGCCTAGAAGCAGATCCCCGACCTCGTAAACACCTTTTGTTTTGACCAGCGAGGAAATGACCATTGAAGAGCAAACGCAACCGTCTCACTGCAGGCCTTCTTATATTCACTGTCAGTGTAATCGTGACCGCTACTGCATGGGCAGCAATCGGCATTGACGTCTCGACTTCGAAAGGACAAGGCTCGGCATCGAATACTGTCAGTACTTCAGCTTTTTCCACCTCTTCGGGAAATGAGCTGCTGCTCGCGTTCATTTCCGCGGATAGCACCGCGTCGCCCAACACCACCGTAACGAAAGTCACCGCCGGCGCCCTCACCTGGGCGTTGGTCGAAAGAACCAACGTGCAAAAGGGCACGGCAGAGATTTGGCGAGCATTTGCACCGTCGGCCCTGAGTGGTATCACGGTGACTGCCACTTTGTCTCAGAAAGTGGACTCCTCCCTCACGGTCATGAGTTTTACTGGCGTGAATACTTCGGGCACAAATGGTTCTGGCGCGATTGGCGCGGCCGGAAGCGGAAATGCCAATCCCGGGGCTCCGACGGCCACTCTGGTTACCCAGGGCAATGGTTCTTTAGTGGTAGGGGTGGGCGACGATTGGGATAACTCGATTCCCAGGACTCCGGGAACTGGGCAAACTGTAGTGAATCAGTATCTGGCGCCTGTGGGTGATACCTATTGGGTACAAATGCAGAGCAGCCCGATTCTGCTCAGTGGAACCACCGTCATCATCAACGATACCGCCCCGACCGGAGACCGCTACAACTTGAGTATCGTCGAAATTCTGGCTGCGGCGGGGGGCGCAACTGCAGGAAGCATTTCGGGCACGATCAGTCCAGCACCCAACGGAAACGTAGCTACGGTAGTGTTGTCCCAGAATGGGACGACCGTCGCAACGACTACTGTGGGAGCTTCAGGGACGTACTCCTTCAGCAACGTCGGGAACGGAACCTACACTTTGACGCCGAGCGAGACGGGATTCACGTTCACTCCAGCAAGTCAAAGTGTCACGGTCAGCGGCAAAGCGGTGACGGTCCCCGTGTTTAATGCGACGGCGGTGGTATCGACGTACAGCTTTTCTGGGACCATCAGTCCTGCACCCAACGGCAACGTAGCCACGGTAGCGTTGTCGCAGAATGGGACGACAGTCGCCATGACTACTGTTGGAGCCTCGGGTTCCTACTCTTTCAGCAACGTCGCCAACGGAACCTATGTCGTGACGCCTAGCGAGACGGGATTCACGTTCACTCCAACAAGTCAAAGCGTGACGGTCAGCGGCAACCCGGTGACGGTCCCAGTCTTCACCGCCACGGCCACGGGATCCGCGTACACCATTTCAGGCACCATCACCAACGGGAGCGGCGCAAATGTAATGTTGACTCAGAACGGGACGACTATTGCTACGATGATGGCGGACACTTCCGGCAAGTATACCTTCGCGAACCTCCCCAATGGAACCTACACAGTGACACCGACCAAAACGTCATTCGTTTTTAGTCCTGTGAATCAGACGGTGACCGTCAACGGAAGCAACGTCGTGGTGGGCAACATCACGGCCACGGCGTTTTCGGGCCAACTCGAATATCCGGATTTGAGTGACATCATACCGACAGCCGATATTTCAGTCGTAGGGATCGGAGGCAGCGCGGAGTTTCAATACACCCATGACACCTACAACGGAGGACCTGGTCCGCTGGTGATCCAGCCCGCGTATAATCCCGCCTCGGGCACTTACCAGGGAACTCAATACATCTATTCGCTCAGTTCATCGGGCAATTGGACGCTCGCGCAGACCGTTCGTGTAGCCGGGGACTTTGTTTTCGACTCCGCGCACGGGCATTTTCACTTCCCATTTACCACCTACGGACTCTACACCGTAGGGGCTAACGGGGGTCCGGGTACGCCCGTTGCTGCCAGCGGAAAAATCTCGTTCTGCATTAACGACTCGTTTATCTACAATTCGTCACTGCCTCACGCAGGCGCCCTTGGGAATCTTGGTTCTTGCTCGGATCCTACGTCTCTGCGCGGGCTGGACATCGGAGCGGTCGATGAATACGACCAGACGGACGACGGACAGTCCATCTCGATCGCGGGCGTACCCAACGGCACTTATTGGCTGCGGGCCATCGTCGATCCAGACAACTATCTGGCCGAGAGCAGCAAGGCGAACAACGAGACTGACGTGGAACTCACGATCAACGGCGCCAGCGTACAAATATTGCAAACCGTAATTCCGGTTTTACCTCCACCGCCAAGTATCAGTCTAAACTCGCCGGCCGACGGTAGCACCGTATCGAGTACAGTGCAGTTGACTGCAAGCACTGCGGCCATCAGCGGAGTGCAGTTCCTCATCGATGGTGTGCCGCTAGGAAGCGTGGTTTTATCGTCGCCGTATACGCTGGCTTGGGACCCAACCACTGCGACGAACGGGAGCCATTGGCTTGCCGCTCAGACCACCGGTCCGACGGGGGTGATCGGCACTTCGGCGGTGATAGCAGTAACCGTTGCAAATTCGAGCAGTACTCCGCCGACCGTGCAACTGACAGCTCCAGAAGCTGGCGCCACGGTCTCCGCGACGGTCACGGTCGCGGCAAATGTTGCCAGCAGCGAAGGGATAGCCAGCGTGTCGTTCTATGTGGACGGGGCGCAGATTGGGACATCTCTGACCGCACCGCCGTATATGACTACCTGGGACACTGAGACGGCGACGGCCGGAAACCACAATTTGACTGCAACTGCCATTGACATCACCGGCAACCCCGGTACTTCAGCGCCGGTGAGCGTTACCGTTGACAACTCGCATCCGCCGAACCTGATCGGAGAGGACGTGATAGAGTCGGTTGACGGAGTCGGCGCGATGACGACCCCAGCATTCGCGACGTCACAGAATGGAGAACTACTTGTAGCCTTCGTCTCATACGACGGCCCGTCAAGTGCGCCGCAAACGGCGACCGTGAGCGGCTCCGGCTTGACTTGGACACTTGTGAAGCGAAGCAACCATCAGGCTGGCACAGCGGAGATCTGGATGGCGTATGCTTCGGATGCGCCAGAAACAGTTAGCGTCACGTCGCAACCGGGCGTCGGCAAAACCTATCACGGGTCGCTGACTGTAATCGCTTTTACGAATGCGTCCGGTCCCGGCATCGTAAATCAAGCGAGTGCCCCTACCGGCCCCCCGGATATATATTTGCCCGGCGTCTCGGCCGGTAACTGGGTTTTCGCGGTCGGTAATGATTGGGACAAAGCGATCGGACGGACGCCAGTGAGCGGCCAGGTCCTCGTGCATCAACGATTGGACACGCAAGTCGGCGATACTTATTGGGTCCAGTCCACAACGGCGCCCTCGACGGCCAATGCGCTGGTCGATATTCACGACAGTGCGCCGACCACCGATCAGTGGAACTACGCTGCCGTGGAGATCGTTGCGACGTTGCAATAGTTAAGCGCAGCGACCGAGTAGAGTCAGGCAGCCGAGCGCTCTTCTGCCTATCATCTGGCGATTGCGGTCGGCGAGCGCGCGCAAATTGTACGACGGAAGCGGACACACCGAAGCCGTAAGCAGCCCGCGTCGCGAGTACGAACCTCGCGCGCGGGCTGTTTGTGTTTGCAGCACACTTAGAGCTTAGAGCCATCGCGACAGCCTGTCACGCGCTAGCGCGTACTGACAAGCTTTTACGGCATCGGAATAACCGCTTGAGCTGCGCCAGAGTAGGCGCTTTCCGTACCGCTTGTATCCACAGCCGTTGTCACGTAATAGTAGGTACTTCCGGATTGAACACTTGAGTCTGTATACAACGTGACAGTTACGCCGTTCGAAAGCACGCTATAAGGTCCTCCACTTATCGTTCCGCGGTACACTTTGTAATAACTGACGTCGGTTGAGGTTGAGGGTGACCACTTTAAGGAAACCAAATGCGGCGCAACGACGGTGACACTTGCGCTGGCTGACTTGGTGCTGTCCGCCTGACTGGTAGCGCTAATAACGTCAGTCTCTACCACTTGCGGTGCTGTATAGAGTCCCGATTGCGAAATCGTTCCGGTACCTTGTTTGACGGACCAAAGTACAGCCGTGTTGCTGGAGCCTGAAACTATAGCGGCAAACTGTTGTTGCCATTTCTGAGGCATAGCAACCGCCGTCGGCGAGACACTTACCGAAACCGTTTGTGCAGCTGACACACTCACAGTGGCAGACGCAGATTTTGTGGAGTCTGCCACGCTCACGGCTTTTATCGCGTAAGTCCCCGCCGCGCTCGGAGCAACGTACAGGCCATTGGTGCTAACAGTGCCGCCAGATGCAGACCAAGTCACGGCCGTATTGCTAGTCCCCGACACATTGGCAGTAAATTGTTCCTGTGCCCCGGTTGAGAGGCTCGCTGTGCTGGGCGAAAGTAAAATCGACACTTGAGCGGCCTGCGACACAGTAACAACAGCTGAGGCTGATTTGGTGGAATCTGCAGCGCTCGTAGCAATTACGGTGTAAGTCCCCGCTGTGGATGGTGCGGTGTACAAACCACCGCTAGTTATGGTCCCACCTGGCGCAGCCCAAGTCACAGCCGTGTTGCTTGACCCCGACACCGAGGCAGTAAATTGCTGCTGTCCACCAGTGGAGAGGGTCGCCGTGGTGGGCGAAAGTGAAACCGACACTTGAGTGGCCTGCGACACTAGAGCAACAGCAGAGGACGATTTAGTTGAATCTGCTGCGCTGGTAGCAGTTACGGTGTACGTCCCCGCTGAGGATGGTGCGGTGTACAAACCGGCGCTGGTTATGGACCCACCTGTCGCAGCCCAAGTCACTGAGGTGTTGCTTGAGCCCGACACCGAGGCAGTAAATTGCTTCTGTCCCCCAGTGGAGAGGCTCGCTGTGCTAGGCGAAAGTGAAATCGACACTTGAGCGGCCTGCGACACAGTAACAACAGCTGAGGCTGATTTGGTGGAATCTGCAGCGCTCGTAGCAATTACGGTGTAAGTTCCTGCCGAGGCTGGTGCCGTGTACAGACCGGCACTGGTGATAGTTCCATTTGTGGCTTGCCAAGTTACCGCGGTATTGGTTGTTCCATTGATGGTGGCAGCGAATTGCTTTTGTTGACCAGTCTGCAAGGACGCGGCATTTGGGGACACAGTCACGGATACGGATGAGGATGTGTTGCTGATGGCAGAACCGAACATGGAGATCACGCAGGTCGACCATCGCGAGCCCGTCTGCCAAGTCGATGGCAACGAAGTCAAACCTATTTGTTGGCTTGTTTCTGAATAGCAGCTGCCGGTGTTGTCTCGAAATGCAATCTGGCCGTTCAACCCTAGCAACGCAACCCAATACCGCCTTCCCAGCGTCACGCCTACCGAGGGAATCGTTACCAAATTCCATTTGCCCGACAAGGGTTGCGAGATCATTACCTGGCTTAGCAGTGTATTTGGGTGTCCATAATAATTTGAGTACAGTCCCACCCAGACCGTGGCCGCCCTATTTGAGCCGTCGAGAAACAGTGAAAGAGAATTAATCTGTGCTGTGGAGGTCGCCGTTACCAGAAATGCTTCTGCTTGTGTACTATTGTCGCCATCGAGCGACGCTTGGAGTTTCTGGGTACCTAGAATAATCTGCTGGGTCTGTCCAAAAGCAGTTATTGACCAAAAGCATAGGAGGATTATATGCGAAGCGAGCAGGCTTATAGACCTGCCGCGAAAAGTGAGAAGACTGACCATGGGGGAATGGGCCCTTTCTCGCGCGAATTGTGTTAGTGCCAAAAGATCATCATTCCTTTATCGCACACCATACGGAAGCAGAGTAGACACCTTGGTACACAGCAGAAACACAGATGGGCGTGGCCAAGAGGACAATGCCGTGCGACGAAGAAGGTGGTATTAAAGCCGCCTAAGAAACAGGATGAAAATGAAAGGTCACGATGAAGGGCAGACCTGGATGAAGGCGAAGTGCTCCCGACTTTTCCGGGATCATCGATGGCTCGGCCGGCTGACCTCTGTATCAAACACCTGCCTGCCGCACCCGTTGGCACACCATGGCGGCCGTCAGGGCAGACAAAAACAGCCCGGCCGTGGGCGATTGTCCACGCGCCGCAAGTGCCCGATCGCTCACGGCAGCACTTGGAAGAGCGCGACCATCCCCCAAATGGTGCTCGCTGACGAGGATCACCGAGGTTCCGTCGAGCGGGCCTGGCTTTCACGTCGTTGTTTAGGGTGAGCTAGATACGACTATGGTATAATGACTATGGTCTTAGGAGCTCTTGTAGGAGACGAATGGCGGCAGGTTCCTAAAGTGCATTGCCTTGCCGTGATGGATGCTCCCGGCGAAGACGGCTGGCAGAATCAGGAGGTCCTGGATGCGGCCTATCGCAGCTTGGAGAGTGGAAAGGCCGAAACAGTACCGCTTGTCGAGAAGAAACGCTAGGACACGGTAGAGACGAACACGATTACCAAAGAGAGACGTGCGCCGGAGATCACCTGCCCGCAGAAAGCTATTGCCGCAAGCTGCGTGGAATGATTGCCAGGCGGTAGTTCTCGGTTCAGGAACAGAGACAGCTCGCGCTCATCGCTGACGTGGAAGAATGTGACGGTTTCTTCCGCTGCTGGACGCGAAAGAGAAGCATACATCAAAGCCAAGGATCTGGCCGCGGAATTCACCAGATTGGGACGCTTCCTGTCCTGCGCGATCGTCAGAGTTACGACCAGCGATGCATTTCAGTGTGGCATTGTGTGCACAGCGTGATGAGGGTCAACTCGGAATCTTCGCCGCACTGGCTGCGAAAATGCTTGTGGTGGACTTCCAAGCTCGCCAACGTGCCGCACGATTGACATCGCTAGCCATCGCGACGGCAGCACCGCGCTGCCGGAGATTCTCGGTACGACACCGGATCCAGTGCAAGCGCACGGCCTTCAGGCCAATCGAGCTCATGAAGCCTTCTCACTCACGCCGCCAAGAAATGCTTTCCTCTGCTCTCCGGGTAGAAACTTGAAAAATCTTGTCATCGAGAACAGCAGCGTATCCGGATCTCCGTTGTCCAGGTTGGCTCCGGCTAGAAAGTCCGCGTAGATCATTTCCAAGCAGTAGCTTTGGGATCGGTCGCTTTCCAGCATCAGAGCAGCCGTTTTGATCGCGTTCTCCATGACCGGCATCTGGCTCTGGTACAGTTTGAAGTAGATAATTTCCCACGATTCCGTCGCCTTCCCGTCAGTTCCTTCTCAACTCCCTTCTTGAATTCCTCCTCCGTCATCTGACGGGCTTTGTGACAACCAAGTTGCACAATCGAAGTGCTGCTTGTCCCGCCTCGCCAGCTTGGCTAGTTCCATTCCCTTCGCCCATCCCACTTCCTTCAGTTGCTTTCTCGCCTGCGGTGGCAGGTGTTCGTGGATCGACATCAGGTAGTACGCCTTCCTCCTCGATTCCGAAAAACGCCTTTCCAGAAATTCGTCGAAACAGTTCAAACTCTCCAGGCGCCAGTACTGTCCCGCCCGCACCCCCCACAGATGGCGCTCCGTTCGACGAACTTGGTGTCGCGCTCCGTTTCCTTCCGCGGCTCCCAGGCCAGAATCTCGTCAATCTTGCCAAGAACGAATACGGCGCGGCGACGATTAAACTTCGGCGGCATGGGCGGATTTCTAGTAACTAAGCTCGTCAAGCCAATCAAGACTATCTGCTCCTGGACGTCGCACCACAGCGGCGTCGATCATTTCCTGCTTTCCAAAACAGAGGCCTACATACGGACAGCTGCTGCAGGGGTTTGGGGAAAGCGGATGCCACTGTGCGGCAGGAAGTCCGCCGACTCGATTCGGCGGATTGTGCCTTCCACCAGTCGACTGAATTCCTCGCGCTGCTCGTCAGTGATGGTAGTGTGCAGGTACTGAACCTCGACCAGCCGTTTGCGGACGAACACGACCTGGGCGACCTTCGCAGTTCCACTCATCCAGGAGTAGCAGACGAGTTGGGGATCCAGTACGCGTCTCTAGCCGGTAACGCAAGCAATGAGGAAAAGCTTGCTGCTGGTTTACAAGACATCGTGGTGATTTGTACCTGCTGCAACTTCTGCGCGAAAGAGTGTTTTAACACGAAAGGCTCAGGCACGTAGCTGGCGTTGAGCCTGCTGGCCTATAATGGGATATTCATGGCGGAGTCTAGGTTTGCCGATAGGGATTGAGAACTGGTACTGACCAGCTGCAGCAACGGCTGGTGAAGACCAGAGGACGGCTGGTGAAGCATGCGCGTTACTACTGGCTTCCCTGACGGAAGGACATCTGAACCGGCAGCTCTTTGGGAGCATGTTGCGGCGGATTGTGTGGACTGCCGTTGCCAGCGGGCCCGCCGAGTTTGCGTGGTTAAAATAAATTCGCCCAGAAAGGAAGCAAGAAACGGAGCGGTGTCCGAGATATCGGCCGCAAGGAGCGTTCAGATTCGGGTTCCGAACCGATTTCCCGAAAGTGAGCAATTGTGAACAGACCTCGCGCGGCCCACAATAGCTAAATCGTTTACCCAAACTGGAGACTGTGCGTGTACCGTCGGCCAGTCGGAGACCCAAAATGGAGATCCCGATTAAGCTGGGTCGAACCAAAGACTAAGGACTAACGAACAAATCGTAGGAGTGCGCCGTGAAGTGTTCCTCCCCCCTCTCCCTGACGCTGAGAACATTGGGCATCGTCTTCACGCTTGTTCTGGCGGCGGCAACCGCCCAAGCCCAAAGCGTAACCTTCTGGCCTGCCACTACAGTGCCTTCGGTCCCAGATTCTGGGCCTGACAACGCTGTAGAACTTGGAATGCAGTTTAGCTGCAGCCAAGCAGGCACGGTTACTGGACTACAGTTCTACAAGGCCGCAACTAATACTGGTACCCACACGGGCCACTTATGGTCGTCAGCCGGTGTGAGCCTTGCAAGTGTAACCTTCACCGGTGAAACGGCTTCTGGGTGGCAGCAAGCCAATTTTGCGACTCCAGTTGTCATCACGGCCGGGACCACTTATACGATCAGTTACTACACGACTGTGGGGCACTATTCAGATACACAGGAGTTCTTCAGCGCCGCATTGAGCGTTCCACCACTGTCCGCTCCGGTCAATGCAGGTGTCTATGTATATGGCTCCCGTTCCAGTTACCCCTCCAGTGTATGGGAAGCCTCGAACTATTGGCTACAACCAATAGTTAACACGGGGCCACTGCCTCCAGTAGCGCTCTCCTCTGTAAGCGTGAGCCCTACTTCGGTAGTAGGCGGCAACTCGTCAACAGGAACCGTAACTCTGACCAGTGCGGCTCCAGCTAGTGGAATCGTTGTAAGTCTGTCGAGCACAAACTCCACCGTTCCAGGAAATGTAACTGTAATGGGGGGAGCGACTACTGCTACGTTTACGGTGTCCACATCGGCGGTCGCAAGTACGACCTCGGCAGTGATTACTGCTTCTTACAATGGCGTCAACGAGACGGCAACGCTCACCGAAACAGTAGTACCTGTGATCGCTGTCACCATTTCGCCGCAGTCCGTGACGCTCGCTGAAGGCGGCAGACAGACGTTCGCGGCTACCGTAACGGGTACGAATACCACCACGGTTACGTGGTCGGCGACTGGCGGTAGCATCAACTCCAGGGGTTCATATACCGCACCTACGACCCCAGGGAATTACATCGTAAAAGCTACGAGCAACGCAAACACTGCAGTGTCGGCATCAGCCACAGTTACGGTAACGGCTCCAGTGGTTACCGTCACCATTTCGCCGACGACGGTTTCACTGGTTGTGGATACCACACAGCAGTTCAAAGCTACGGTCACTGGCACGTCTACGACCACTGTAACTTGGTTGGCAACCGGTGGAACGGTCTCCTCGAGTGGCGACTACACCGCACCGAGTACGACCGGTACCTACACCCTCACGGCGACGAGTACGGCGAACACCGCTGTGTCGGCTTCAGCAACGGTCACAGTGACGGCACAGCCGACCGCCAACGTAATCTTCTATGACGATTTCGCCGGAACCACGCTAAGCTCGGCTTGGACTGTCATTTCCCGGCACGGGGAGTACTCACAAGATGAAACCGAGTGCAATGTCCCGCAGATGGTCACCGTTGACAACGGTCTGACTATCACTACGGAAGCACAGAGTGCGACTTGTGGAGACTACTTCACCGCACCAAGTTCGTGGCCTTACATCACTGGAGACATCCAGTGGGCTACTTTCAACTTCACTTACGGAACGGTTGAGATCGAAGCAAAGTTCCCGCCTGTGGACACAAGTTTGTGGCCCGCCACTTGGATGCTCAGCACCAACTGTCAGTACACGAACCCGCTCACTGGAGCGACCGGTATAACCATCGATGGGTACAAGTGTCCCGACATCGGTCAATCCGGATACCACGAAATAGACATGACGGAGTGTTACACTTCTAGTGGGTGGTGTCAGTTCCACGTCGCTAACCCTGGTTTCGGTATCGGTAATGGGTGTGACATCTCAGGCGGGCCTTATATCGTCGACACCAACTGGCATCTGTTCGCAACCGTGTGGAACGCTTCGAGCATCTCGCAGTACATGGATGGCAATCTCGTGACTACTTGCAATCAGACGATCAGCAGCCCTATGTTCCTGATCATCCAGACCCAGACGGGTGGTGTTGGTGGTAGGCCAAACAGTGCGTATCTACCAGCTACGTTGCAGGTTAGTTACGTGAGAGTGACTCAACCGTAGTAAAGGAGAGAAACATGAGGGTTCTCCCAGGTCCGCAGCTGGCGTAGTCGACCCTCAAAAACACAAAGCCGAGCGACATGCGCAATGACGGATGGCTTTTCTTCGTTGCGCAAAGCTAGCTAGGCACGTGCCAAAATCCGTATCTGCAGAGATTAGGATTCGATTTTCTTTCTGCGGCGCGTTCGAAAAGTTCAAGACCCGTCGCCTTCTGCATATTGTAGTCGCGGAAAGTCGCGGATATGAATCGCGTTTTGGCCTGCGGATCGCAAGCCATCCGCAATCAAAGGTGACAAAGAGTTGTCAATCAGGAACGTCACGAACCACCAACAACGGGAAGTTCTCGCTCGCGGACAGCCTCAGCCGCTCGCTGTTGACTGCGCTGGCGAACACGGCTTCTAAGCTTCTAAGAAGGGTGTTGAAGGTTGCGTAGCTTATGATGGTCGAGAGTCGCTAACTTTCAACGGAGTTCCGGGCAAGCTTACCCTGAGGGCCGGGGGACTTTGGCCTATTCGGAGTAGGTGAAGAATTGCAAATAAGAATAGCAACGCCAACAGGAAGAAACCCATGCCTCCGCGATGGTGAAGACTACCGTGCAAATAGCTTGGGTCGACGTACTCCGCCAGCAGCGTCAGGCCGGCAATTCGCAAGCCATTGGTAACGCACACAACGGGCAATGCGAAAAGAACCAGCACGACCTTCTTCCAGACGAATGGAAGATAAAGGTGCCCGAAGATGAGACTAATGATGAAGATGGCTATGGTTGAATGAATCCCAGCGCACTCCTTCGCCACCTCGATAGTGGTCCTGGGCAAGGAGATCTCCAAGCCATTCCGCAGAGCCGGAACGCCAGCCAGGTTGAATACCAGAGAGCACACCTCGGTTGATCCGTATTGCACAGCCGTAATGGGCTTGTCGAGCACCCAATCAGGGATCGGCACCGTCAGGAGGAGGAACAAGAGTGGGAACGCTCCCGCCCGGAATGCTCGTGTTCCATAACAGAGGATGAATCCCGCAAGCCATAATGTAACTAGTGCCAGTATCTTTGTTGAAAGGGAGTTGTCCGCTCCGAGCTGAGGCAGGGCCCGCTCCGCGAACCAATTCAATATCACTCCTGTGAGAAGCAGAATAACTCCAGTCCGAATACAGTATTGGACACTCGTGAAGATTTTGCTCCTTTCGAAAAACACGAGTGCCATACTGATGAAGGGGATCGCCATTGTATAGGAGTACTTGNNCCGGCAGGCGGGAGCAAAGGGCCAGGCGATCGAGTCGACATTTGCAGGGACCCTTATTTACGACCTGATTATAGCTACGATTGCACACGGCGCACAACCGCTCCGTCTGCTCAACCCAAGAATACCTCACACTTGTGTAGCATGCTGTTCGCGGCAGTCCGGATANNGAGGTGGTTGCAAGTGCTTGCAACTGGTCGCAAAAATTATCAGTCTTGACAACATTAGACTTTGCGCTAGAGTGCCAACCGTAGCCAAAGGGCCATCTCGGAATAGAGCTAGCGAGGAGGAAGCAAATGAGTAGATACCGGTACCTGACGGCAGGAAAGATGAAAGTGTTTAGCTTGGGTTTGTTGATTCTCTCGGTATTGGCAGTCAATGCCCATGCCCAATCCATCCTGGGAAATGCGAGCAGCTTCGCCGTACTGGGCGGCACTGCTGACGTGACCAATACCGGATCGACCACCCTCAGCGGGAATCTCGGTGTCTCCCCAGGAACATCGATTACTCAGGCGGGGACCTTCACCTTTACTAGTGGTACAATACACGACAATGATGCCGTTGCTGCTGCGGCCCAGGGCAGCCTCACCACTGCGTTGACTGATCTAGGAGCTCTGTCGTCGGTCGCGACGCTAATTGGTGCGAACTTGACTCTAGATGGTCCCCTCGCGCCGGGCGTCTATTCTGTTCCAGCGGCGATCAGTAATTTGACGGGTTCACTCACCCTCGCCGGCACCTCAAACGCCAATGATACTTGGGTTTTCCTGATGCCGAGCACGCTGATCACCTCAACTGGCTCGTCAGTCACGGTGACAGGTGACGGTACAAATGGCGGCAACGTGTTTTGGGATGTCGGCAGCGCCGCGACCATCCAATCAGGCACTAAGTTCTATGGAAATATTCTCGCGGTCGCCAACATTGCAATGGTCACCGGCGCAACAGATAGTTGCGGTAGCGTCCTGTCGCAGACCGCAGTGACATTGGACACGAACACTATCTCCAAAGGCTGCAACCTCGGAGTTACGGCTACAACTAGTGGCGGCGTCACGACGGTCATCGTCCCGACGGGGGGGAGCGGCGGAGGTACGATCACCGGTACGGTTATGGTTCCGGAAGGCGGCAGCACCTTACTGTATTTGTGCTCCTTCCTCCTACCACTCGGAGCGATGCGGGTTTTTCGTTTTCGGAGAAGTATTTGAGATCGTCATCG
>PLEA01000177.1 GCA_003136335.1 Acidobacteriaceae bacterium
CCTTCCATGCCGACCTCGGGCATGATGAGGTGGCGCGAGTAGCGCAGAATTTCGTCGTTGGTTAGAGTGGCAGCTTGGGGGCCGGTGAGGGTTGCCATCAGAAACTCCGACGGCGGAACTGTCATCACGAACGGCCTTCAGGCCGTGAGGGATCTGCTGTTTTTCCCCGGCCATCTTTCCCGCACGCAAACGACAGCAGATTCCTCGCTTCGCTCGGAATGACAATTTCTACGGAGACGCAAGGAGACACAAACATGGCGACTACAGTGCAGCCGGCAACCGGCGAAACCACCAAGCAACTTGTCAACTACCGTACCGATGACGGCGTAGCGGTGATCGAGATGTGCGATCCACCTGCGAACACCTACACCTACGAGATGAACCGCCAGATGGACGAAGCGATCCTCAAGGCGCGCATGGACAACGAGGCTTACGTGATCTTGCTGACGGGCGCGGGCGACAAATTCTTCTCCGCCGGTGCCAACATCAAGATGCTTTCCACCGTCGATCCCACCTTCAAGTATTACTTTTGTCTGCACGCCAACGAAATGCTATTGCGCCTCGAGCACACGCCAAAGCTGGTGATCGCAGCTATTAACGGCCACTGCGTGGG
Organism: Acidobacteriaceae bacterium; assembly: GCA_003136335.1. The sequence continues at coordinate 614 of PLEA01000177.1, forward strand.
CGGCGGGCTGGAGATCGCCATGGCAGCCGATATCCGTATCGCGCGCAAGGACGCGGGCAAGATTGGTCTGCCGGAAGTGAACCTCGGTGTGCTCCCCGGAACCGGCGGCACGCAGCGGCTCTCGCGCATGGTGGGGAAGAGCAAAGCGATCGAACTGATGGTGACGGGCAACACGTTTTCTTTCGAAGAAGCACAGGAACTCGGCATTGTGAACGACATCTTCGAGCGCGACGGCTTCATGGAAAACATCATGGAATACGCCAAGCAGTTCTGTCCGCCCAACAAGGCTTCAAAAGCCGTGGGACGCATCAAGCGCGCGGTGCAGACGGGCTGGGAGATTCCCATGGAGTCAGCGCTGGCCGTCGAGCGTGAGAACCAGCAATTGCTGTTTCAGAGCGAGGATGCGAAGGAAGGTCTCGCGGCATACGTGGAGAAGCGCCCGGCGCAGTTCAAAGCGAAATAGATCGTGTGAATGTTTGTGTGGGGACGGGAATGTGTGGGGACGGGTGTCTCGCCCGTCCGCCGAGCGAAGCTCGGCTCTTGAGGTGAGAACCAGCGATGCTTGCTGCAACGAAAGTGAAGGTCGAGCCCGGGCGATTGCTCATTGATGGCCAATGGGTCGATGGATCGAGAAAGTTCGACACCATCAACCCGGCCACCGGCGAAGTACTGACGCAAATCGCGGAGGCTTCTCTGGCAGACGTTGACCGTGCGGTCCACGCCGCGCGACGAGCGTTTGAAGACCGCAATGGCGCCTGGCGCAAGCTTTCCGCCAGCGAGCGCGGCCGCCTGATCTGGAAACTCGCCGACCTGGTAGAGAAGAACATTGATGAGTTCGCCGAACTGGAAACCCTCGACAATGGCAAGCCGATCTTCGAGTCGCGCTACGTCGACATTCCCATGGTCGTCGACGTCCTGCGCTATTATGCGGGTCTCGCAACCAAGATCCACGGCGAAACCGTGAATACGTTCGAGACCGCCTTCACCTACACGCTGCGCGAGCCCGTTGGCGTAGTCGGTCTCATTGTTCCTTGGAACTTCCCCTTGCTGCTGGCATCGTGGAAGGTGGGCCCGGCGCTGGCCTGCGGCAACACGATTGTGCTCAAGCCTGCCGAGCAGACTCCGCTGTCAGCTCTGAAATTCGGAGAGCTCGTCATCGAGGCCGGCTTTCCCGCCGGCGTCGTCAACATTGTCACCGGCGGTCCGGAAACAGGGAAGGCGATCGTCGCGCATCCCGGGATCGACAAGATTGCATTCACCGGTTCGACCGCGGTAGGAAAAGAGATCATGCGCGGCGCGGCTGACACCCTGAAGCGCGTCACTCTCGAACTGGGCGGCAAATCGCCCAATATTGTTTTTGCCGATGCTGACGTCGACAACGCCGTGAAAGGCGCGATTAACGGCATTTTCTATGGCAAAGGGGAAGTCTGCAATGCGGGTTCGCGGCTGTTTCTCGAGCGCAATCTGAAAGACGAATTTACCGAGAAATTGGTAGCGCGCGCTGCGAAGATGCGTCCGGCGGACCCGCTCGATCCGAAGACCCGGCTGGGAGCGATCGTCAGCCAGGAACAAATGCAGACGGTGCTCTCCTTCATCGAGGCCGGTAAAAAGGATGGCGCGAAGCTGGTCGCCGGAGGCAATCGGGTTGCAGTCGACGGCAGCAAGGGATTTTTTATCGAGCCGACGATTTTCGGCGACGTAAAGAACGAGATGAAGATCGCAAGGGAAGAAATCTTCGGTCCCGTGCTGTCGGTGTTGACGTTCGACGATGTAGACGAGGTCGTGGAACAGGCAAATAACAATCCTTACGGCCTCGCCGCAGCGGTCTGGACGCGCGATGTGAAGAAAGCGCACAGCGTCTCCCGCCGGCTGAAGGCGGGCACAGTGTGGATCAATACCTATGGCTTGATGGATGCATCGCTGCCGTTCGGAGGGTACAAAAGTTCAGGCTTCGGCCGAGAGCTCGGAGCGCACGCCATGGAACACTATACCGAGTTGAAAACCGTTTGGCTGAACCTGGGATAGGTGAACGCAATGCTGGCACCTGCGACAAAACAAATCGTAGAGACGTTGCTTGCAACGTCTTCCGCCGCGACGAATCAGAGGTCAACATGCCGGGAAAAGTAGCAAAGATCGGAACCTTCAGTGACTGGATCGGCCTGTTCAACGACTGGCGCAAAGACATTGGCGTCAACAGCGCCGACATCGATGCCTTCCACTTCGACACGCTCTATGGCGCCATTGACACCGAAGAAATCGAGTTCGGTTCTTATAAGGGCCGCCGCAAGTGGGAGAACCTGCGTCAGATTCCCACGCAGCAAATGCGTGACGCCCTCATGAACATGATCGTCTACCAGGGCG
>PLEA01000376.1 GCA_003136335.1 Acidobacteriaceae bacterium
GTAATCAATGCGGCCGCGGAGATCTCCAAGTTGAGAACGCGCTTGCTTCAATTGCGAGTCAGCCTCGAGCACGTCACTGTGAGTCCGATTGCCGGCGAAAATCGGGATGTTAATGCCGCCATTCACTTGCCATGTGCCGTTGGAATGGGCGGGCGTCACGCCGATGTCGCCGAGATTCGCATTGATGTCGATAGTCGGATAATGCCCTGCCGCTGCGGCCCGGCGCGAAAGTTCCGCTGCCCGCACCTGTACCGTCGCAGCCTGATAGTCAGCGCGCGCGGTATAGGCCCGTTGCAAATATGTGTCGAGCGGAAGGGCTGCGAGCGCCTGGTACGGCGCCTTCTCTGTGAGCACAAATTCCTGCCCCAGCGGCAGCCCGATGATGCGCGCCACATTCAATTTCAGCTTGGCGAGATCGTTGCGGGCAACGATGAGTTGCTGCTGGCGGGTTTGAAGTTCGACTTGCGAGCGCAACGCATCAATGGCCGGGCTCAGTCCTGCCTTCTGCTGGTCGGAGGCCTTGTCGTAGAGAGCCTGAGCGCTTTTAACCTGGGCTTCGGTGGTTTCCACGCGAGCCCCTGCGGCAATGGCCTGCAGATAGGAGTTGCCCACTGCGAGCACGACCATCTCCCGCGCGTCTTTATAACTGAATTGCGAGGCCCTCAGGCTTTCCGAAGCAGAACGTTCCCGTTCGAGATTTCTGAAATTAAAAAGGGACTGACTCAGAGAGGCACGCGCGTCGAAATAGTTAAAGGCTGGCACCACCGCCGGAATAGCGCTCAAGCTCCTGCCCGGTGCAGCGAGCAAAGGCAAGAGCTTGTTGAAGCCCAGCGCAGCGAGACTCTGGGTTTGTGCGTTCTCCATGACGCGCGCGCTGAGGTTCGGCAGCAGTTCGCTTAGTTCCTTCCATCTTTCCCCTCGCGCTGTTTGGGTCTGGTCCGAAGCCAGCAACAAACCCAAATTGTTCCGCAGACCCCGATCAATCGCGTCCTTGAAGTCAATTTGCAGAACATCCGCAGTGGGCTTGCCTTCGGGGGCGCTGCCCAGAAACGGGTTTTGCTGGCCCGGGAGGGAAACATTCGGAGCAGAAGGAGTTTCACCCGTAGCCTGAGCCAGCAGGCTTGGGGGAGCAAGCAGCACAAAAAAAGCGAAAACTGCCGTCCGGGAAACTATCAATGAGCAGCGCATTCTTATTGTGGGGGCGTTCGGTACCTACGGAAAAACCGGTACGCCCTTTCTCGCCTCTAGCATAACTCGCCCGATTTGATTCGTTTGCAGGCGTTTGAGATGCAAAGGATTGTGCTGGAAATGAGCCGAGATCTCATCCGCGGCCTTGCAGACGGCATCCCGAATAATGGTCGAAGATGGGAATTCCAAAAACGGGAACGGAACCTAAGGTTCATTAACTTCGGTGCCTGCCCGAGAGCCGTTAGTCCCGATAAGCTAAAGGGGTAACGAGGAGCGGACGGCATGCGGAGAAGTCTCTTATTCATAACGGCCGCACTCATTGCGTTGACGCCGGGTCTGGTAACTGCCCAGAGCCCTCCGGCGGCAGCCAACTCGGAGCGAAAGGTCGCTTCTCGCGTCGCGCCCGGTTATCCGGAACTAGCAAAAAGAATGCACATGCACGGCGTAGTTCGACTGGAAGCCGTGGTTCGAGCCAACGGAAGCGTCAAGTCTACCCGGGTACTGGGCGGAAATCCGGTTCTGGTCGACGCCGCCATCGATGCCGTCGGAAAATGGAAATTTGAGCCTGCCCAAAACGAGACCACCGAGGTCATCCAACTTGCGTTCGACGCTAAGTGAGGGTCCCTCGACTCCTCGTCATAGAGAAGGTCTTGACTGGGTTGCAAAGCCTAGAGCGCGCTTTGGAGAGACCTGATTCTGGATGGGACCGACACGCGAGCAAACTCAACGCTGTGACTTAGGTCATCTTGAACGGAGGTGACCGCCGGTTCAAACTAGTTGGGAGCTCAGACTGCAAGTAGGAAGCGGTTATTGGATGAGTGTGGCAACAGGAACTGACTGGACCCGAATACTGTCCGACCCGGACCTCGTCCGGCACGTCGGAACGCTGCTGCAGGCCTACCGCGAAGCCCCGGCTGGAAAGCGGGAAGAGGCGCTGCTTACGGCTATGCGTCAGATAAAGTCCGGCGTTTCCGCGGGCGCGAAGTCTGCCCCAAAGTCAGCTGCTGCGCCACAGCCAGTGCCGACTCCCACGTCAACCACGCCTCCTTTTGAACCCGATTTGTTCAGTCCCAACTGGGGAAGCGACCGCCGTCGCCATCCGCGAATCAAGTGCTTCGTCGCTGTCGAGCTTCATGTCGACGAGACGGCGACTCCCATCTGGGGCAATCTTTCCAACACAAGCGTGGGCGGCTGTCTGGTGGAAACGGCGAACCCGGTCAAGCCCGGCGCAAAAGTGGAAATCGGACTTTGGCTCCCCAATGGGAAGGTCTGGGTAAAGGGGTTTGCGCTGAGCGGCGTGGTCACACGCAACAAGCCCGCCAACGAAGTCCGCGTTCGTTTCGAGGGAATGATACCGTCCGAGCGCGAAAGCTTGCGGCAGTTCCTCAAGTTCGTGCAGGACACAACCCGGGCGTCCCAAAGCGAAAGCACATATCTCCAACTCCTGAAGTAAAGTACTTCCCCGATCTCTTCCGATTTTTCACCGTAGCTCAATCCACNNGGAATGATCTTGCCGGTGGAAATCTCCCCGTGGAGGAGCGGAATCGCATGGTAGCGAGTGAACAGGTTTCGGTAACGGGACAGCAACTGGACACGCTTTGCATCAACACGATTCGAACCCTGGCGATTGACGCGGTGCAGCAGGCGAACTCAGGTCACCCAGGCGCGCCCATGGGGCTGGCGCCAGTCACTTATTGTCTGTGGCAGGAATTCCTGCGCTACGATCCCGCCGATCCTACCTGGCTGAATCGCGACCGCTTCGTGCTCTCGAATGGCCACGCATCCATGCTGCTTTATGCCATGCTGCACCTCACCGAGGTGCGGCGGGTCGACAAGCAGGGCAAGGTTCTGAAGGACCTCGCCATGCCGATGGAGGAGATCAAGCGCTTCCGGCAGTTGGGAAGCCTCACGCCGGGACACCCCGAGTCCCATGTCACTTCGGGAGTCGAAACTACGACGGGGCCACTGGGCCAAGGTGTGGGAAACAGCATAGGAATGGCCATTGCAGGAAAATGGCAGGCGGCGAACTTCAACCGCCCTGATTTTGAAATCTTCGACTTTAACGTCTACGCGATGTGTTCGGATGGGGATTTGATGGAGGGTATCGGTGGCGAAGCCGCATCCCTGGCCGGACATTTGAAACTTTCGAATCTCTGCTGGATGTACGACCACAATCACATCACCCTCGATGGTCCCGCCAATTGGTCGTTCAGCGAGGATGTTGCGACCCGCTTTGTGGGCTACGGATGGAACGTGACACGCGTGGCCGACGCCAACGATCTGACGATGCTGGCACGTGCGTTTGACACTTTCCACAAGACCACAGACCGCCCGACCCTGATCATTGTAGATAGTCACATCGGCTACGGTTCACCGCACAAGCAGGACACCAATGCCGCTCACGGCGAACCTTTAGGCGAAGAAGAAGTGCGGCTGGTCAAGAAATTCTACGGCTGGCCGGAGGATGCAAAGTTTCTGGTGCCGGAGGGCGTGCGGGAACATTTCCGGGAAGGGATGGGGAGACGCGGTCGCGATCTGCGTGCGCAGTGGTCGGACCTTTTTACGGAATACTCTCAGAAGTACCCGGATCTCGCCGAGCGCCTGCACCATATGCAACATCACGAACTGCCGGCGGGCTGGGACAAAAACCTCCCAACATTTCCCGCCGATGCCAAGGGTATCGCGACTCGCGAAAGTTCTGGCAAGGTGCTTAACGCTGTGGCGCAGAATATTCCGTGGCTGATCGGCGGATCGGCCGATCTGGCGACTTCGAACAAGACAACGCTGAAGTTCGAAGGCGCGGGAGATTTTCAGGCCGCAACTCCGGCGGGGCGCAATTTGCACTTCGGGGTGCGCGAGCATGTGATGGGTGCGAGCGTAAACGGATTGACGGTGTCGGGCATTCGGGCGTTCGGCGCGACTTTCTTTAATTTCAGCGATTACATGCGAGCCAGTATCCGGTTGGCTGCGCTGATGGAGTGTCCATCGATTTTCATCTTCACGCACGACTCGATTGGCGTGGGCGAGGATGGACCGACGCATCAGCCGATCGAGCAACTAGCGTCGTTGCGTGCCATGCCGAATTTGATCGTGCTCCGTCCGGGGGATGCGAATGAAGTGACGGAGGCGTGGAAGATCATTGCGCACTTGCAGAGTTCGCCCGTGGCATTGGTGTTGACGCGGCAGAATCTGCCGACGCTGGATCGCTCGAAGTACGCTGCGGTATCCGGCGTGGCGAAGGGAGCCTACGTATTGGCCGATGCGCCCGGTGGGAAGCCCGAGGTGATCCTGTTGGGCACGGGCAGCGAAGTATCGCTGTGCGTGGATGCGTACGAAAAACTGAAGGCGGAGGGCGTGAAGGCGCGCGTGGTCAGCATGCCGTCGTGGGAAATCTTTGAACAGCAGGATGCGGCGTACAAAGAGAGCGTTCTGCCGTCGAATGTGCCGGCGCGTGTGTCCGTGGAAATGGCGTCCACCTTCGGATGGGCGCGCTACACCGGGCTCAAGGGACGCAACGTCGGCATGCACAGCTTCGGGGCCTCGGCTCCATTGAAAGATCTGTTGAAGTATTTCGGATTCACCGTGGACACCGTCGTGAAGGAAGCGCGCGCGGCGATGTCAGGCAAGTAAAGGTAGGCGCGGACGGACAAAATTAGAATCGAAGATTGTGGAGGTCATTTATGCAGCCCACTGGAGTTCTAGAAAATTCGAAAGCTACAAAAAATCCGCTGAAACAATTACTCGACTACGGTCAGTCGATGTGGCTCGATTACATCCGCCGCGATCTTTTCAGTAGCGGAAAACTGAAGCAGTTGATTACCGAAGACGGATTGCGCGGAATGACTTCGAACCCCTCTATCTTCGAGAAAGCCATCGGCGAGAGTTCGCTGTATGACGACATTCTAAAGTCGCTCGCCTCTCGAAAGGATCTCGACACCACGGCCCGCTTTGAACAGATTGCCATTCGCGACATCCAGGATGCGGCCGATGTGCTGCGTCCAGTGTACGAGGAGTCCAAGTTCCGCGATGGATATGTCAGCCTGGAAGTCTCGCCTTATCTGGCGCTCCGGACACAAGCGACGATTGACGAGGCGCGGCGTCTGTGGAAGGCAGTAAAACGCGAGAACGTCATGATCAAGGTTCCGGGGACGGCGGAGGGACTTCCCGCGATTCGGCAGTTGATCGGCGAAGGCATCAACATCAATATCACTCTGCTGTTCGCGCAGGAAGTGTATGAGAAGGTTGCCGAGGCTTATATCGCCGGACTCGAGGACCTGGCGGGCCGCGGGGGCAATGTGAAAAAGATGGCGAGCGTAGCCAGCTTTTTTATCAGCCGCATCGACACCCTGGTGGATTCGAAGTTGGAGGAGAAGATCAAAGCGACAAGCGACGTCAAGCAGCAGGCTTTGTTGAAGAGCCTTCTGGGAAAAGTCGCCATCGGCAACGGCAAGCTCACATATCAGCGCTATCAACGCATCTTCAGCGGACCGCGCTGGCAGGCCTTGGCGGCCAAGGGCGCGCAGACCCAGCGCGTGCTGTGGGCCAGCACGAGCACGAAGAATCCCAATTATCGCGACGTGATCTACGTTGAAGAATTGATTGGGCCCGACACGGTCAATACCATGCCGCCGGCAACCATCGATGCCTTCCGTGACCACGGACGGCTCCGAAACAGCCTCACAGAAGATGTGCCGGCTGCCACCAAGGTGATGGATGATCTGGCACGCGCAGGCATTTCGATCAAGGAAGTGACCGACAAGCTGACTGAGGACGGCGTCAAATTGTTCGCCGACGCTTTCGACAAGCTGTTGGCCGCGGTCAAGAAAAATACGCAGTCCAAAGGATAGATCGTGAGCCGACTGAAGATTTCTCTGCCGGAATCGCTTGCCACAGGGGTGAAAGGGACGATCGCCGATTGGCAATCGCGTGGAACCATGCGGCGCTTGTGGCAGCGGGATGCCACGCTGTGGACCGGCCACGACGAGGCCCAGTGGCTGGGATGGCTCGATATCGTCGACGAGCAGATCGCCCAGCACGATCAACTACAGAAGCTTGCGAAAGAGGTTCAGAGCCGTGGATTCCAGCATGTGTTGCTGCTCGGCATGGGCGGTTCGAGCCTGTGTCCGGAAGTCCTGCGCATGACCTTCGGCAGAATCACTCACTTCCCTGCCCTGCACGTGCTCGACTCCACCGATCCTGGTCAGGTAAAGGCGTTTGAGCATCAGATCGATATTCCGAAGACGCTCTTTATCGTTTCCAGCAAATCGGGGAGCACGCTCGAACCGAACATCTTCAAACAATATTTTTTCGAACGCACCAAGCAGGCTGTAGGCGCAGTGAAAGTCGGCAGCCACTTCCTGGCCATCACCGATCCGGGATCGAAGATGCAGCAGGTCGCAGAGGCAGATCGCTTTCTGCATGTCTTCTTCGGACGGCCCTCGATCGGCGGCCGTTATTCCGCTCTGTCGAATTTCGGCATGGTCCCGGCCGCTGTGATGGGCATGGACACAAAGAAGTTTCTCGCAAGGGCCGCGGAGATGGTGCGTGCCTGTGGCGCCGGTGCGAGTGTCGAGGAGAATCCCGGCACAGTGCTAGGCATCATTCTGGGAACAGCCGCCAACGCGGGCCGAGACAAGGTCACGATCATCACCTCCCCTGGCATTTCTGATCTGGGCGCGTGGCTGGAACAATTGCTCGCGGAATCGACGGGTAAGGAAGGCAAGGGGCTGGTTCCGGTCGACCGGGAACAGCTCGGAGCGCCGGAAGTGTATGGAAAAGATAGGGTTATTGTTTATGCCCGGCTCGACTCCGCACCGGACGCCACGCAGGATGCAGGCGGCGACGCGCTGGCCGCATCCGGCCAGCCGGTGATTCGTATTAACCTTAATAGTCCCTATGACTTAGGCCAGGAATTCTTCCGCTGGGAGGTTGCGACGGCGGTTGCAGGGTCGATTCTGGGCATTAACGCCTTCAACCAGCCGGATGTCGAAGCGAGCAAAATCGCGACCAAAAAACTGGTTGCGGAATTCGAGGAAAAGGGATCGCTTCCGGCTGAAACACCCATCTTGATCGAAGATGGCGTCTCCTTATTCGGCCTTAACGAGGCAAAAACACTCGAAAGCAGCCTCTTACAGCACCTTAATTCGCTAAAAACCGGCGATTATTTCGCCTTGCTGGCGTATATCCAGATGAACGAAGAACACGAAGCGGCGCTGCAGGCGATCCGTACCTCGATTCGCGACAAGAAACGCGTCGCCACCTGCCTTGGATTCGGGCCGAGATTTTTGCATTCGACCGGGCAGGCATATAAAGGCGGCCCCAATAGCGGAGTGTTTCTTCAGATCACGGCCGATGACGCCGAGGATTTGCAGGTTCCCGGGCAGAAGTACACGTTCGGCGTGGTGAAAGCGGCGCAGGCGCGCGGCGATTT
>PLEA01000283.1 GCA_003136335.1 Acidobacteriaceae bacterium
GCCTGGTGGAAGGCAACGCCCGGTTCTCCTGAACCTGAGCACCCGCAGACTCGCGTGGTCGAAGGCGAGCCCAAACCACAGTATTACGCCGTAACACCCGAGGCGGTGCGGATTCTGACGGGCTTTCTGAAAGCGACCGGCTGGACCTGTCTGTATGGCATCGGCATGGGAACCAATACGTCTGAGCGTGCGGCCGAGGAAGCTGCGTTCGTGGCAAAGACTCTCGGTGCGAGTCTGCAGTACTTCCAGATTGGCAACGAGGCGGACCTGTTCGGCCGCCACCTGCGCGATCCAAAAACGTGGTCCGCGAAAACCTACCTGGAGGAGTGGCTCTCTGTTGCTCGGGCCGTCACCTCCCGAATATCAGGGGCAAAGTTCGGGATGCCGGATGTTGCATCGGATGTGGCGTGGCTGACGGAAATCGCGGATTTGTGGGCTTCGATCGAGAATCCACCGCACGTGACAACGCTTACGCACCACTACTATTTCGGCGGGCCCGCAACAAACCCCGAGGTCAACATTCCCAACCTGCTGAAGCCAGCTACGATGGCCAGGGTTCAGAAGACGGCAGATACCGCGACCGCCGCGGCCGATAAGATGGGCGTCCGCGTGCGCATGACGGAAGGCAACACTTGCTATCGCGGCGGCAAGCCAGGCGTGTCCGAGGTTTTCGCTGCGGCACTGTGGTCTGCTGACTATTCGCTGTTGCTCGCCAGCAACAACTATTCCGGAGTCAATTTGCACGGCGGCACCGGCAAATCCGTCGCAAACTCCGTCGGAGGTTTCCTCCCCGGCGACATCCTTCTCAAAGAGAAAGGCGAAAGCCCGGACCAGATCGCGACTCATCCTCACCCCTTCTACACCCCCATTGCGACGTTCGGCTCAGAGTACGTGATGGAGCCGGTGGCCTATGGCCTCAAGTTCGCCGGAGAGCTCAGCGGAGCCTCCTTTCTCCAGGGTGCCTTCACCTCACAGCTCCAGGCGACGGGCGTCGACGCAACCGCCTATGCCGCGAGACTTCCCAGCGGGCATGTGGCCGTCATTATCCTGAACAAAGATGCGGAGCAGAATATAGAAGTAAGCCTGGACTTTGGAACGGGGAGAACAGGAGCGGTGGAGACCGAGACGCTGCACGCCCCGGCGCTGGATAGCCGGGAAGCTCACATCACGCGGTCTCCAGAAGCTGGCCGTCTCCAGGACGGCAAGTACACCGTGACGGTTCCCCACGCGACGGGAGTCTGCCTGACCCTCAGGTAGGAGCGGGGATCACCCATCCGACTGATTCCTCGTCGGCATGTGCCAGAAGCTCGTCAGAGTGCTGACCTGGACATCTGTGTTCGATAGGAGCCCGGACTACATCCAAACATCCTCTTGAAAGCTGAACTGAATGCTGTTTCGGATTCGTATCCGATGGTCTCTGCGATCGCCGCGAGGTTGGAGTCGTCCCTTCTCAGGGCATTACGCGCGATGGTCGTGCGCCAACGCGTCAGGTACTCAAGAGGCGCTGAACCAACCAGAGACTTGAAGCGCTCCGCGAACGTGGTGCGAGACATGCCAACCTCGCGCGCCGAGTCTTTCTCATTCCCGCTTGGACGATATTGTGGGCTTTCATCATCCTCACTGGATATTTCGAACGGAATCTGGCGACGAAACCGGAATCCATGCCCACTTCTTGCCGAGACGATATAGCCCGTGTACCCCGCATATTGCGGGCGCACCCACTCATTTGCCAAGCCGTACGCGAACAAGCTGAGAGCAGAGTGATCGGTGGCACGGGAGATGATCGAATGGCTGATGTTCCTGAATTCGATTTGTTCGACGAGATGGGAGCGTGCTTGGATGAGTTGGAATATGAGAAGATCCTGAAACGGCTATCTCCAATCGTCTGTGTGCGGTTGGCCACCCTTCATGGGCAGAATCATTAGCCTTACTTCTGCACGAAGAACTCAGACATAGAAGGTGCGCTGGCCGCGGCACCTGGAGGATTCGATAACCGAAGTGCGTCCATTACAGTACGCAGCATGCTTTGATGCTGATACACCGTAGTGGATGTTTGCGTAAAGCCGACCTTCACGTTCGGTCCCCAGAAAACTGGAGAGACTTTACCGCCGCCTTTTGCGGTATCGCTGGTTGCCGCTTCATCAAAGTCGACGATGAGAATGCCATCCCCTCCGGATAGGAATGCAGAGGAGTTGGACAAAGGACCGATCACGTTCGTCTGCAACCAAGTGTCCGCTTGCTGCGGCGTTCCATCGTGCGCATCGTCATCGACATCTGGAACGATGAAGGAGAAATCAGGTAACGTACCGCTGGCCAGGTCCGCAGCGAACTGTGTAAACGGCCAGATGCATTGGTTCGCCACCTGCGGGTCGTCGGCAACATCGGAGAGCATCGCAAATGGATTATGCCGAATCAGGTACAGTCCGGTATTTCCGCCCAGATAGCCCTGAGTAATGCCTTCCGCATAGATCTTGAACGAGACCCCGGAGGCTAGCATTCGCCGGGCCAGATTGTCTACATTCCAAACGGTGGTGGAGCTGTCATCTGCCGTCAGCAACTGTCCTGTCGTCAGCATGAAATAGTTGCCGATCGATGGGTGGGAGTTAGCGTAATAGTTTGTTGCAAGAGATCCGTTACTTATCAGGTTGTTGAGATTGGGCCAATCGCTGGTATTGCCAACGACGGTTGCATAGCTCTGATTTTCTTCCATCACCATGAGGACGTGGTTGCTCTGCGGTGTCTGTAACTGCACGGTCACGCTGGCCGCACCCGACTGTGGCGTGTCCTGGGTGCTGGTCGCGGTCACGGTCACGCTGCCGGCCGAAGCTGGTGCAGTGAAAAGCCCGCTCGCATCGATGGCGCCTTTCCTGGCAGACCACGTAACCGCGGAACTGTAGGTTCCCGTACCTCGAACCATTGCATTGCACTGCGAGGTTGCGCTGACAGCTATGGTGGATGGATTGCAGGTTACTGCAACGGAAGTAATCGTAGGCGGAGTCGACTGCACGGTCACGGACGCCTTGCCGGACTTTGTTGTGTCTTGAGTGCTGGTCGCAGTCGCCGTCACGGTGCCCGCGGTGGCTGATGCGGTGAAAAGCCCGCTCGCGTTGATGGTGCCCCCGCTGGCAGACCACGTAACCGCGGAACCGTAACTTCCCGTACCCTGAACCGATGCAGTGCACTGCGATGTTGCCTGGAGCGCAACCGCTGAGGGCACGCAGACCGCTGAGACTGAGGAGATAGAGGATGATATCGGGGAGGGCTGGTTGCCACTGCTTCCGCAAGCCGCTACGGTAAGTAGAATCGCACACACTATAAGGGCATACAGGAGATGAGTCGGCGCTCTCTTTCTCTTCAGATTGTGCTGCGAACTGCTCATACAAGCCTTCCGTTACTCGGCCAACGATCCGCCAGGGAGCTTATCACCGGCTACCCACTACCCGTAACGTGTCGTTAGTACATGATGTGTCCGGTTGAGATAGCAGGTGAGATGTCCGCTTTTCGGGCGGCGAGGGTAGGAGACCATGGCAGGCATGTTCTCTTACCCGAAGGCCGCGATGGAGCGGGCGATGAAAGTACAGGAAGTGATTTTGCGGGCCATGGCGAAGAAGATCACGAGGTGGCAAGCAGCGGAGATCATCGGCATCAGCGATCGGCACATGCGGCGCTGGCGCGAGCGTTACCAAGAGTTCGGCTATGACGGGTTGTTTGATCGGCGGCGTGGGAAGCCTTCTCCGAAGCGGGTTCCGCTGGCGGTGGTGGAGCAGGTATTGGGGCTGTACCGCGACCGCTATCCCGATCTGAACGTGCGGCATTTTCACGAGAAGCTGAGCCACGAGCACCAGATCGAGCTGAGCTACAGCTGGGTGAAGCAGGCCTTGCAGGGCGCGGGACTGGTGGCGCGGGGGCGCAAGCGCCGGGTGCATCGCAAGCGGCGTCCACGGCGGCCGCTGCCCGGCATGCTGCTGCACATCGACGGCAGCCGGCATCGCTGGTTCCAGAACGACCGCTGGTATGACCTGATCGTGATTCTGGACGATGCCACCAGCGAGATTTATTACGCGCAACTGGTGGAGGAAGAATCGACGCTGACGGTGATGGCAGGGCTGAACGAGGTGATCGAGCGCAAAGGCGTGTTCTGCGCGCTGTATAGCGACCGGGGCAGCCATTTCTGGCTGACGCCGAAGGGGGAGGGAAAGTGGATGCGCATCGTCTGACGCAGGTGGGACGAGCCTTGCGTGAACTGGACATTCAGATGATTCCCGCCGACTCGCCGCAGGCGCGAGGCCGCAGTGAACGCAACTTTGGAACCTGGCAGGGACGACTGCCGCAAGAACTGCGACTGCAAGGGATCACGACGCTGGAAGCGGCGAACGTTTTTCTGCGACAGCACTACATCGCTGAGTTCAACCGCCGTTTTCAGGTGGGGGCCGCGCAACCTGGTAACGCGTTTGTGCCGCGTCGCAGCCGGGATCTGGATTTGATCTTCGCGCTGCCGTTCGAGCGCACGGTGAATCGCGACAACACGGTCAGCATTCAGAATCTCAGTCTGCAGATTGAAGCGGTGCGCTGGCGAGCCAGTCTGGCGGGCTGCAGCGTGACCGTCCATCAACATCTGGACGGAACTTTCAGCCTCACCCACGGACCGCACCGGCGGGGCCGATACAGCGCCCAGGGCGCGGCCCTAGCAGACAACAAAACGCAGCGCGGACGAGCTGTGGAAAAGCCGCGAGGTGGAAAAGTCCAAAACCCGACTTTCCCACCTCGCTTGGAAATCCCGCAAACGACGCGGGATTCCCACTTTCCCACAGCCCCGACGGCTGCTGGTCGTTTAACTCAAACCGGACATTTCACGTGCTAAGAAAACCGGACATTTTAACTTGCTAACAACACCCACTACCGGTAACGACACTCGACCCCTCATGGGCGCCTGGAGCCAAAACACCCCAGCCCGCGGAGTGCTGTATTCAGATGCTTCCGTGCGGCCGCGGGTTGAATCTAATCGTCATCGGCTCAATGTGAATGGCGGGCATGATATTTTGGCGTTTTGCTTTATTGTGCAACGGAATCTGGCATTCGTGGTGACCGGACTTATTTGGCCGGACCATGCAACCCCAGATATTTGTGGGTGACCGGTGTTAGGTCTGTGGGAGGGCCTGATAGGCATCTTCCCGGGAGGGACTGCAGGCTCTGTGCAGGGTGTTGGGGAAAAGTCCCGAAGCAATTTTTCCGTTTCACTTCAGTGCCGATCCTAGACTGGGGGGACGGGCATCGTGACGGTCAAGTGGACGGGAAGCACACCGCCCGCCGCGTGATTCCCGAGCCTGCCACTCCATCAGGGAGTCGGCGGGGCTAGGGTGCACTGCCCGCCCGTATTCTGGGCTGGCGGGATCGGAGGAGTAGCCCAGGGCACGTTCACAAAATCAAAGAACTCGCTCATGTCGATCTGGGCAGCGTCACGGTTTGTCACAGCAGGCACGTTGAAGCGAGTTTCAATCCGCTTCAAAATTGCGGTGTAGTCGCACACCTGGTAAGAGACAGAATTCTTCTTGGCAAAAGGCGAGATCACGATCAAGGGCAGACGAAATCCCGTGTAGGTAAAATTGCAGGTGGCTCTCCCGGTCGTGCCGGTCGAGTCACAGATGTCGCCTGGCACCAGGTCCATCGGGGCGACGCCGTCCGGACTCGGCATAGGCTGCGGCGAAACGTAGTCGTAAAAACCACTTTGACCGGAAATGTCTTAACTCAGGGTTAAGACATTACCAGGTGCAACGGCACATAGGATCGAAAAGTCGTGAGCCGAAATTCTATGAACTGGCTCTCATGTCGCTCGACGTTCCTCCCGCGGCTGGAACGTAGCACTTCAGCGTATAGTCCATTACCATGCGATCAGCGTTGAAGCGCCAGCCCAGGGTGCGGATTGTCCGCTTCATGCGCTTGATCCAGCCCCGAGGAAGGCCATCGCGGTCGCGCTGGTAATACAGTGGAATCACTTCATCGCGAAGCGCTCGTATTAGGTCTTCGCCGTCGCGGGCATCGTGAACGCTCATGTTGGAATGTGTTCTTCCGGTTCCGATCGCGAAGCCATTCATGTTATCGAAGGCCTCGGCCCACCATCCGTCCAGAATAGAAAGATTCAGGCCGCCGTTTAGGACCACTTTCTGTCCGCTCGTTCCCGAGGCCTCCAACGGCCGGCGAGGATTGTTGAGCCAGACGTCGACGCCTTGCACAAAGTGGCGGCCCACGTTGATGTCATAGTCCTCCACAAATACAAATTTGTCACGGAACTTGGGATCCCGCATTAGGTCGGCAATTTGCTGCAACACTCGCTTCCCCGGTTCATCGAGCGGATGAGCCTTGCCGGCAAATACAAATTGCACCGGGCGGTTCGGGTCGTTGACCATGGAGGCCAGCCGCTCAATATCCGTCAGGATCAGGTTGGCTCTTTTGTAAGTGGCAAAACGGCGGGCAAAGCCGATGGTGAGAGCATCCGGGCTGAGTACGCGTTCCAGGCGTTGCAGCACCTCTCGCGATTCTCCCCGGCGCTCCGCCTGAGCGACCGCGCGCCGGCGCACGAACTCGATCAACTGCGATTTCAGGTTGAGGTGCGTCTCCCACAGTTCGCCGTCATCCACGTCCTCAATTCCCAGCCAGATTTTGGCTTCGCTGCCATGCTGGTTCCAGTTCGTACCCAGATGGCGATCGTAGAGCTGGAACATTTGCGGAGCCAGCCACGATGGAACGTGCACTCCGTTGGTGATATGTCCGATGGGAACATCGTCTTCCAATTTGTTCCGAAATAACTTTGTCCACATGGCGCGCGACACTTCGGCATGCAGCGCCGAAACCGCGTTGGCGCGTCGGGAGAGTCGCAGGGCCAGCACCGTCATACAAAATAGTTCGTCCGCATTGTTGGGATACTCACGGCCAAGTCCCAGCAGGCTTTCCTGGGACAGTCCCAGCGCTTCGCGAAGCGGCCCAATGTGCTCCTCGACCAGAGCCGCATCGAAACGGTCGTGTCCCGCCGGCACGGGAGTGTGCGTGGTGAACACCACTTCGCGGCAGATTCGCGGAACCGCTGCCTCAAACGAGATACCTTCCTCCTCCATCCTCATGCGAATCGCTTCCAGTACCGCAAACCCGCTGTGGCCCTCATTCAGGTGCAGAACGCCCGGAGAAATCCCAAGAGCTTTGAGGGCTCGCAAGCCGCCCACACCGAGCAACAATTCCTGACGAATGCGGATGCGGAGGTCTCCCCCGTACAAGCGGGATGTAAGCTGGCGGTCTTCGGGAGCGTTGCCTTCCACGTCGGAATCCAGCAGCAACAGGTCCCGGCGTCCCACTTTCACGCGCCAGACTTTTGCCCGAATCCTGCCACTGCGCGTCTGGATTTCCACGACGACCGGCCGGCCGTCTTTGCCGATCGCCACTTCCATCGGCATTTGATTGACGTCGGTTTTGAGATATTCTTCCCGCTGCCACCCGCCAACATCGAGGCGCTGCCGAAAATATCCCTGGCCATAAAACAAACCAATCCCGACCAGTGGAATGTCGAGATCGGACGCGCTCTTGATGTGATCCCCCGCCAGCACTCCGAGGCCGCCGGAATAGACTGGCAAGGATTCGTGCAAACCAAATTCCGCGGAGAAATATGCCACCGGATGCGGCCGCAGGACGCCGGCGCGCTGCGCACCCCAAGTCCGATCGGCTTCCAGATATTCCAGCATGCGGCGATACGCGTAGTTCACCCGGCTATGCAGCATGAGCTCCGCGGCGCGAGTTTCCAGTTTGGCGAGAGGAATTTCGTTCAGCAGCGCAACCGGATTGTGATTGAGCTCGCTCCAGCGGGCCGGATCGAGATCGAGGAAGAGACTGGAACAGTTGGGATCCCAACTCCACCACAAATTCCGTGCGAGTGCCCACAGCCGCTCCTGCAGCGGAGCGATGAAGCGATCAAGAGTGCGAGCTTCACTCACGACCGGAGCGACTTGAGTGGCAGCCTCCGTCAGCATTCGAATCTCGTTCTCGCCAAAAACGCGGGATTCGACCGTTTGCACGACGAGAACACCTTGCAGGACTCCCCGATCGATCAAGGGAACACCCAGGAATGACTGGTAGGCGTCCTCGCCCGCATCCCGGAAGTACTTGAACCGGGGATGGTGTTTCACCTGTTCCACGGCAACCGGTCGCACCAGTTCCGCCACCAGGCCGGTGAGCCCTTCATGAACCTCCATTCGCAGAACGCCGATACACTCCTTGCGAAGTCCGACGGTGGCAGCCAACACAAGATTGGCGCGGTCCGGTTCCAGCAAGTATGCCGAACACACATCGGTCCGAAATCTCTTGGCGATGAGGGCAACCACGTTCATCAGCGTTTCCGCTGGCTGGCCGCCATCCGCCGCGAGATTTCCAATCTCTTCTAATGTCAGGACATTCCTGACCTCGCTCAAAGGCACGTCTTGCTCCTTTTCCTCAGCTACCTCTTCGTATCCGTCCAATCTGTTTCGCTAGCCTCCGTGGGGTCCAAGAACCTTGATCTGCTGCACTAAGGATGAGCCGAAGTCGGCAGGGTTTAACCTATTGTACGGTGTGCGAAAGAAATCGTGAATGAGGCTCAGATTCTTGGTCGGGAATCGTACCCTCCAGCGGAAGGGGTAAGCTCCGTGCTTGAGATTCAGACCGCTAGACTGCCGCTTCCACCGGCGCCGCCTTCCACTCCCGCAGATATAGACCATACATGNNCCTTGAGCGTGCCGAAATGATTCGAGGAAACCCCAACCATCCATGGCATCAGCCCGCCTCCAAGGTTCGACATCGTGAACATGAAGGACCCAACCCGCGCCGCCGCCGGCCCAAATTCCCGGGACAATAGCGAGATCGTAATGGGATAAACACATGAAAGCCCCAGCCCCGCGAGGCAAGCGCTCGCCACCACCTCGCGCAAACCGTGCGACAAAACCAGGCCCGCCATACCCGCGCACGCAACCAGCAAACCCGCCTGCGCCAGTCGAATTTCGTCGATAGTTCGCAATAGCAGGGGAGCCAGCCATCTCCCCAGCATCATCGCGCCGTAAAAGAACGAAGGAGTCATGAGCGCCAGCGCCGGCGGCAGATTCCCCAAGCTCTTCGCATACGACGCAATCCATCCCCCAAAACCATTTTCGATGCCGACATAAAGAAAAAACAGCGCCCCGAACATAAGAATAATGCCTTGCTTCCATCGAATCGCCGCTTCCTTGGTCTGGCTGACATCCTTCGTCGCAAAGGGTTCGACAATGTACGAGGGCATCACTGCGATCCCGGTCGCCACCAGAACCGCAAAACCAGCCAGCAGCGCGAGCAAGAGTGGAATCCGATGGTTCTTCGCGGCCGCTGCCACCAGAAAAGGGCATGCCACCGCACCTGCACTCCAGCAGAAGTTGAGCAGATTCAGCGTCGCGCTTCGCCGGCCAGGATTCACCTCCGCCACCAGCAAATTCGCCGCCGGAACTGCCAGCCCTATGCCTCCCCCAGAGACCCCGATGCACAGGATTCCCATCGTCTTCGGACCGGCCAGCAGCAAGGCCACGCCCGCACTCATGAGCAGAAGTCCAGCTTTGATCGCGAAGCGAAATCCCCAGCGGGAAACCAGCACGCCCGAAAGCGCCACGGCCAAAGTCGAAGCCAGATATTGAGCAGTAAAAAGAGCGCCTGCCTGGGAATAATTCAGCGACCAGCGCGCGGACAAGGTCGGCAGCATGGGACCGAGAAGCACGGTCGCGATCCCAATGGGCACGAATGACGCATAGGCAGCGAGGGTTAGCGCTTTGGCGGAGACTGAGGCGTTTGGTGAGTCGGGCGGGGGCATGAATGGGCTGGCGCGCAATGCGGTTACTATATCGGAAGCGCGGTGCTAGGAGGAGCCGGGGGCCTTCGCCGTAGATTCCCGCACCACCAGCTCAGGCTCGACCGCGATTTCGGAAGGATAATCTTTCTTCCCCTCAATTCGCTCCAACAGGCTCTGCGCCGCCACTTCTCCCATTCGGTTTAACGGCTGTCGCACCGTCGTCAAACTGGGAGTGTAAAAGGCAGCCCCGGGAATGTCATCGAATCCCATTACCGAGACCTCTTGGGGAACGCGCAGTCCATGTTCTTGTAGAGCTCGAATCGCGCCAATCGCCGATATATCGTTGTAGGCGAATAGCGCCGTAAACGGCTTGCCGCGTGCCAGCAGTTGCTTGGTAAACGGATAACCCAACATCGGGGTCGGATCGTCCGTGTCGATCTGCACCGTCAACTCCGGATCAATCTTCATCCCAATCTGCCCTGCTACCTCGCAGATCGCCTCCCACCGATCCTTCGCATCCGAACTCAACGGATTTCCCTTCATGAAAGCCACGCGCTCGTGAGATAGATCCTTCAAGTGGTTCAAAGCCAAAACCGCTGCGCGCCCGTGATCGAGAATAATATTGGTGACGCCCTTCAACTTCTTGTGGCCGGCAATGGCAATCGTAGGCAGCAGCGGCGCCTCCTGCACGGTCGTGTCCACGGTGATAATACCCTCGACACCTCGCTCCGAAAGCATTTGCGAGTATCGACTCAGCAACACCGGATCGTGCCGGTGGACCACCGTCAAAGAGAAATAATCGCGTTTCCTCAGATATTGCTCAATGCCACTGATGATCGGCGAGCTGTAGGAGTCGCCAATCTCCTCCGCAATCACTCCGATCGTGTAGGTACGCTTGTTGCGCAGCGTGCGGGCAAAAAAATTGGGCCGGTAGTTGAGTTCCTTCGCGGCCGCATGGATTCGGTTCTTGGTCTCTTGCGGAATGGAACGGGCTGAAGGCGAATCGTTCAGTACCGCGGATACCGTGCCTGGAGTCAGTCCTATATGTTGGGCGACGGCCTTCAGTGTAATCACGGTTGGCTTTTGAAGCGGTGTCTTAATTTGCCCCATGATGTTCTAAATCGTTTTAGTCAATAGCTTCCCAAACGTCCGCGCAAATTATTTTACCAAATGCCAGGTCCCTGTACTTGATGCCAAGGCACGCAAGAAGCTTAAACCACAGAGGACACGGAGGAGCACAGAGAAACGGTTTCAGCTTCTTCTGTGAAACTCCGCGTCCTCTGTGGTTCAGATTTATTCGGACTCCGGCAACGAGTCTGTCTCCAGTTGCATTAAGCCTTTGCGTAACGTTGGCTATTCGGTCGCGATCCGCTCAAAGCAAAGAACAGAATGTACAGGTAACAAACGACCGGCAGGAAAAACGCGTGATGAATGCCAATCCGATCGGCAATCGCACCTTGCGCTACCGGGATAATGGCTCCGCCCACGATCGCCATAATCATGACTCCGGAACCATCCCCCGTAAGAGGACCAAGTTCGGCCACTCCCAATGTGAAGATGCTCGGGAACATAATGGAGTTGAAGAAGCCGACCAGGATGATGCTGTACATCGCAAAGTGTCCCGAAGTCAGCATGGAGATCGCGACCAGGGCGCCGGCGCACACCGCGCACACGCCAAGCAGCCCTCGGGTACTTACCTTTTGCAAAATTGCGGAGCCGATGAAGCGGCCGACCATCGCGCCGCCCCAGTAGAAAGCCACGAAGCTGGCCGCAACTTTTTCCGTCAGACCGCCAATCTCAGGCTGGCCGAAGTAGTTCACCAGAAAACTCCCGATCGCAACCTCGCCGCCCACATAGACGAAGATCGCAATTGCCCCGAAAATAAGATTCGGGTGCCTCCAGATGGAGTCGTTCACCTTCTCGCCGACCTTGTGTTGAGCGTGTTCGATCTTGGGCAACTTGAAACTGCCGATGGCAACCGCCAGCACTACCAACGCAATGCCCAGGCCCACATACGGCGTCTTGACGCTCGCAGCTTCATGCAAGCGGTAAGCCTGCAGAACGTCGGGCGCCATCGCTCGGATTTCAGTCATGGTCTTAGGGGCAGCGCTCAGAATCAGCAGACCGCCGAAAAAAGGCGCCAAGAAGGTACCCAGGGAGTTGAACGCCTGCGTCAGATTCAGCCGGCTCGATGCTGTCTCGGGCTTCCCTAACACGGTGACGTAGGGATTCGCCGCTACCTGCAGACAAGTGATTCCCGCGGCAAGAACGATAAGTGCACCCAGAAATAATGGATACGAGGGAACGCTGGCTGCCGGAACAAACAGAAACGCACCTAGTCCCATGATGAGCAGACCCACCACCATCGACCGCTGGTACCCCATCCAATCAATGATCTTCGCGGAAGGAATGGAGAAAATAAAGTAGGCTCCGAAGAACGCAAACTGAATCAGCATGACCTGCGCGTAGCTCAGGTCAAAAATCGATTTCAGGTGTGGAACCAGAATGTCGTTCAGGCAGGTAAGAAATCCCCACATGAAAAAAAGCGTGGTCACCGTAGCCAGCGGAGCGCCGTAGCTCTGCCCCGCGCCGGGCGCCGTGGCTGTTGTAATAGAAGTGTTGGGGGCTGCGATCGCCATGAGTTCTCTGTCTACCCTCCAAAGATAAATCCTGGAACGCGCCATCATAGCATCGCCACAGTGCGGTTTTACGCATTTTTCTTCCCGCCTAAATCGAATTGGCACTCTACAAAATCGTTTCTATAGCTTGACAACCCGCCCCCTTGCCCGAGATTGCACTATTCCTACCGGATATGATCTTCCAATCACGCAACACTCGGTGAATGGCAAAGAAAAACGCTAGTCGCCAACTGCTTCTAGGCTTTGCGACGAATCCGACGAGTAGCGCTGGCATCCTGCCGGCTGTCCCGGGGCCGTCTCGGCCGGGGCCGCTCGACGCAGCTCCCCCGATCGTCTATTCCATTCTCAGAGTTACCGCGGGATCGATCCGAGTGATCCGCAACGTAGGCAGGAAACTCGCTACTGCTGCAATAACAGCAAGGAAGACAAGAACCGCCGTGAGCGTCAGTGGATCATAGTCGCGAATACCGTACAGTTCACTGCGCAAAACGCGCAGGGCCACCACGGAAAGCGCAAGTCCCGAGATCAGGCCAAAGGCGGCAGCCACAAGGCCAGCTGAACCTACATCTTCCATCGCCTGACGAATCGAAGACCCGAGGGCCATACGGATGCCAATTTCGCGGATACGCTGTACAACGAGATTCGAAACCAGCCCGTAGATTCCGACGGCAGAAAGCAAAAGCGCCAGTCCCGCCAGCACCGCGAGCAGAACCACCTCCACTCTCTGATACGCAAGGTTCTCCGCGAGGATTTCCTGCATCGAGTGGAATCCGGAGAACGGCAAGTTGGGATCCGCCTCAGTGAGGACCCTTTGCATCGCGGACGTAAGCCCCTGCACCGGTCCAGATGTGCGTACGATCCAGCTCGGTTGAAACCACACGTGGGCGGGCGAGCGGTGAGGCATAAA